>JAZRMJ010000190.1:0-2122 GCA_045647445.1 Acutalibacteraceae bacterium
GACATGGCTACGATCCGACTTGACTAAGGCTGACTTCACCTGCCGTAAGCAGATTATTCCGATTGTCAACTTCCTTCGTGAGTATGTTCCCGGTTTTGAAAACTGCTATGCTATCAGCAGCGCATCTCTTATAGGTATCAGAGAGACCCGTCACTTCAAGGGTGTCAAGACCATCACTGAGCAGGAAATTGCAGAGGCTGTTCAGCATGATGATTTCGTAGTTTACGGTGCGCTCTTTAACTTTGACGTTCATAACATCACCGGCGCAGGTCTTGATGTAACAGGTGCTCAGCACGGCTTCACACAGACCAAGGGCTACACCATTCCTTACGGTTGCCTCGTTCCCGAAAAGATTGACGGTCTGCTCCTTTCAGGCAGAAACATTTCGGGTACCCACATGGCACACTCCAACTTCCGTGCAATGCCTATCTGCTCAGGTATAGGTGAAGCTGCAGGTGTTGCTGCTGCTCTTGCTGTTAAAAACGGTGTTGAGCCTCGCAATGTTAACGTTGCTGAGATTCAGGCTATCGTTAAATAATTTATTAGTTTCTAAGTGTCGTTTGACTTTGGTCAAACGACACTTTTTTTATAATTTAAAGCTTAAAAATTATTGACTTTATCTTTCATGAGGCTTATTATTTAAATAACAAAAAATTTAAATAACAAAAATGCTGATTTTAAAGGAGCGACCGTTATGAATCTTTGCGATGTTTTGCAGACTTCGGTAACTGCCGATGAGCTATTAAAAACAGTTCAAAATCGAATGAGCAAAAGCCATGCAGAGGCTGTGCAAAAGATAAAGTATTTATCAGAGAATTTCCCTGAATGGAAAGAGCAAACCGTCACATTGGCAGACGAAGCAATGGCTGGCATGTTTATTCTGCCTGGCTCAAAAGGAAAGCTCCATTTTGTCGGCAATCCACCTCAGTGGTTCGATAATCCTCTGGGTGATAACGAGTATGTTTGGGCGTTAAATCGCCACTTCCATTTCGAGAAGCTGACCCAAGCCTACTATATCACAGGCGATTCAAAATATGCGGAGCGTGCTATCTATGAGCTAACCAATTGGATTGACGAATGTCCGCTCCCCAATATATATGATGACGATACCCCCATTGACAGGCGATTTATCGACGCCTTTCCCTGGCGCACCCTTGAAGCAGGTATTCGCATGTCAAACACCTGGTACGCTCTTTTTACCCATCTCATCTGCACAGAGCACTTTACGCCCGAGGTGCTCGAAAAGTTCGCCGTATCGGTCTTTGAGCATGGTAAGGCTTTGCGCGAGGTTACTCCTATTTTATGGCCCAAAGCCAACCATAATCATTATTTGCACGAAATGTACGGCCTCTTTGCCGTTACCGTTATGATGCCCGAGCTAAAGTTTTCAAGCGAGTGGCAGGCTTTTTCAAAGCAGGAGCTTGCTCGTTGCATCTACGCCCAATTCACTGATGATGGTGGTCAGACCGAAGGCTCACCCGGTTATCACGATATCTGCATAAGAATGGTGTTTGAGTGCATAGAAATGGCAAAGGCTAACGGCACCACAATGCCCGAGGTTTTCTATGAGGTGGTCGATAAGGCAACCGAGTATTCAGCCTTTTGCATTAAATCAGACGGCAAGAGGGCCGCTCTCGGTGACTCTGATGTCGACCCAAAATCTATCCCCGAGCTTTTGGCGCTCCGATTTGGTGCCTTTGATAATTTAGGCGCATATAAAAACATAATCGGTCTTATGCCCGAGCCAGATATCAACCAAAGCATCTTTGAATATGCTATCAAATTCGGTAACCCTGATAAGTTTGAAGCCGCACTTAAGAGCGCAGTTGCAGATAATGGTGCTGCCTATAACTACCAAGAGAAACTTAGTGAGGTCTTTTATCGCACAGGCTGGAGCAAGGATGATTTGTATTTCATGTTCTCATGCCTTACTCCGACCCCAAGCGGTCACGCTCATATCGACCCGATGACTTTTGATTTAAATATGGGCGGCAGAAGTGTTTGCGTTGACCCAGGTCGCTACACATATAGAGAATCCGATGAGCGTCGAACCTTCAAATCACCCCAATATCACTCCTGCCTGACCCTCGGCAACAATCCACCCTTTGAATATATCAGCAAG
>JAZRMJ010000191.1:0-1183 GCA_045647445.1 Acutalibacteraceae bacterium
AAGCTTGCGCCCATATCAGCAGAGCTCTTTAGAGATATCGATAAAGATACCGTTGATATGGTTGATAACTACGATGCTACCATGAAGGAGCCAACCTTGTTTCCGGTTACCTTCCCGTCGATACTCGTTAACGCAAACACAGGTATTGCAGTCGGTATGGCAAGCTCAATATGCTCATTTAACCTCACCGAGGTTTGCAGAGCTACCATAGAATATATCAAGGACGATAGCATTTCGGTTTCAGATTATATCATCGCTCCCGACTTTCCGGGTGGTGGTGAGCTGATTTATGACCGTGATCAGATTGAAGAGGTTTATAACAGCGGTAGGGGCAGCATCAAGGTTCGCTCGGTCTATAGCTTTGATAAATCGGCTAACTGCATCGATATAACCGAGATTCCACCAACTACCACTATTGAGGCAATAATCGAAAAGATTGTTGATCTTGTTAAACTTAAAAAGGTTACCGAGATAAACGATATTCGTGATGAAACCGACATGAATGGACTTAAAATCACTATCGACTTAAAGCGTGGCGCTGATGCCGAAAAACTAATGCAAAAGCTGTTTAAGCTCACGCCCCTTCAAGATAGCTTTTCTGCTAACTTTAATATCCTTATTGGTGGCACTCCCAGAGTGCTCGGAGTTAAAGAGATTATATCTGAGTGGGTTGCATTTAGAGCAGAATGCGTTAGGCGCAGAGTCTTTTATAGCCTTGGCAAATGCAAACATCAATATCATATGCTCAAAGGTCTTGAAGCAATATTGCTCGATATTGATAAGGCTGTTCGCATCGTTCGTGAAACCGAAGAAGAGCGCGAGGTCGTTCCCAACCTTATGATTGGCTTTGGCATCGATGAGGAACAGGCTGAGCACGTAGCCGAAATTAAGCTTCGTCACCTTAACCGTGAGTATATTCTAAAGAAATTGGCTGATGTTAAGGAGCTTGAGCAAGAGATTGCTGAACTTGAAGATATTCTCAAGCGTCGCAATAAGGTGCTTGCAATAATTATTAAAGAGCTCGAAGAAACCATCAAAAAGCATGGCAAAGAGAGAAAGACTAAGATTATAACCTTGTCTGAAGAGGAGGATAATCAGGTTATTGAAGAGGTTTTGGATTATCCCGTTACGCTCTTTTTCAGCCGTGATGGATATTTAAGTCGGGTCGTAGCCATGTCGTTCT
>JAZRMJ010000192.1:0-4479 GCA_045647445.1 Acutalibacteraceae bacterium
CTCAGCGCCCAGCAGACCGTTGCTGCCGCCGGACTTTCTGATGCGTATGCCGTCTGCATTATAAGTATAACCTACCGTATTGCTGTTTGCAACCACATTCTTAAGCTGGCGGCCATTCTCCCACGTGAAGGTCATACCGTCGCGGTATTGCAGCGGATTGCCGATAGCGTCGTAGGTTATGGTCTGACCGATCCCTTGTATTCGCTCAAAACAGAGCGTAGCGAGCTAATTTGTCTATGCAAAACAAGATGCGATTTGGCTGTTTAACAGCCTATATGACGACCAGTCAAGGAATGGCATATTATAAAGCAAAAAGCCTCCTTATTATTCCACTTGAATCTTTAGACAAAATCACATATAATGAATTTATATTGTGATAAAAAGAAAGAAGTTTAGAGATGCGAAAGGTGAAATTATCCAAGGTATCGGCAATACATTACTTTAAATTGATTTTTCGCTCGATGCTGCTGATAGCCGCCACTGTTGACTATATCTTTGCAAGGCTGCATAATTTTCCACAACGGTTTCCGTGGGCATTAACTGTCATATGGGCCGTTTTTGCGATCGAGATGGTGCTGCGCTTTTTTCCCTCAAGGCTAGAGAGCAAGGGCTGCCAAAAGCAATTTAAAAAGAATTTTGCAAAAACCGATTGCGACCAAATCCAAGAGGAGCACGGGTGGTGGCGCACCGCCATTGCTTTGGGCTCGTGGCTTGCGCTCAACGGAGTTATTGCTGTTTTTTATTATGCAGGCTATCTCGATAGAGGTATTTTAATATTGATTTCACTTTTTTATTCGGTTTGCGATATGATTTGCATCTTGTTTTTCTGCCCCTTCCAAAGCTGGATGCTTAAAAACAAATGCTGTGGCTCCTGCCGTGTTTATAATTGGGATTATGCAATGATGTTCACCCCATATGCATTAATCGGTGGATTTTTTGGCTGGTCGCTGCTCGGTCTGTCTCTCTGCCTTTTGCTCAGGTGGGAGATAACCTATCGCATTCATCCTAAGCGCTTCTATCCGTCGACCAACGAATTTTTATCCTGCGCAAATTGCAACGAAAAGCTGTGCGCCCACAAAAAACAGCTCAAAGCCTTGTGGCAGCAAGAAACCAAAAGATTAAAAGAAAAAAGAAGAAAGCATATAAAAAAGCTTTTGCGATAATTCGCAAAAGCTTTTTTGCTGCATATATCCGAACAAACTGTATCAAACTGCACATATTTTTATAAAAAACGATTGTAAAGCTATAAAATAAAGTTGGTAATAAGTTGATCGAGCAGTCCACCCGATAAAGCTTTTAATCACGAAAGGAAGTTGTTATTATGAAAGATGTTAAGATTTTCTATTTTTCTGCCTGTGGAGCCGATGAAGGCAGAAACCTTTTGCAGCTGGTCGAAACAGGGGTAAGCACTACTCTTTATGAGATTAAAGGCTTAGAGAATATGATTCTCCCTTATCTTAATCAGGGCTATGTTATCACCCATTTTTCGGCTAACAGCCATAGTAGCGTCGGCATTGTGCTCGAAAAGGATTAATTTAACCCCAACGAAGAAGCTATAGCTCATGTCGTCGCCAAAAAGTATGCCGAAGTCTGTACGGCGAAGGCTTCTTGTCGCAATCAACGATCGAGGTAGCATTTGAGCAGATTGTTGAGCCGGGGCTCAGACTGTTTGTTGAGTGTCTTAGATACAGCTCAGGCTTTATATCTCAAAAAACTTAATCAGCTCGGCAATATCCATCTCGTGCGCCAAGTTTTTGCTCACGCAAAGTCGAGTGTTACCCTCACACCCTGCGGCTGAATAAATACATTCAAGCTCCTCAAAAGAGGGAGGAACAGTGTCGTTATACGACGCCGAAAAGTTGGTGTCGCTCGGTCTGTCAAGCTCGCCATAGTGAATTAATAGCTCTCTCGGAGCATTAAGCCCTGCAATATCCGACCTATCCATCCAGTTCAAAATGTTCGGTATGCAGTGGGCAGGGGCATTATACCCCTCAGCAAAAATCGGGTCGAAGGAGCCGAGGGTGCCACTTGCAAAAATTCTTTTAACGCTACTGCTAAAGACGGAATATATCAGCGCTAAATCTCCACCGTAGGATATGCCTGCAACCCCTGTAGCAGTGTAGCTGTTACTCTTGAGCCAATTCTCCCAACGGAGCAAATCCTCAACCGTTTCGCCTATCAGATTGCGTCCTTTTTGAATGGCATCGGTCACAAGGGAGTATGCCATGTGATTGCCCCAGTGCCAATAATCAAGCCTGTGACCGTCTAAATGTAGCGCCATATCTCGTAGCGCACCAAACCCACGAAGCTCGGGGCATAGGGTCACGTGACCAGCCCGTGCAAGTTCAAGCGCAAAGGCGTGGTGATAATCCTCGTTTAAGCCAATAGCTGACTCAACCTCACCATGCCCGTGAATGGCTATAATGGCATCCAAACTAACAGGGTGCAAAGGCTCCATAAGATAAGCAGGTATAGATAAGCTGTCATCAATCTGCATTATTAAAGCCTTGATTTTGACCCCATCGCACTCGGCCTGTCTGATTAGTCGCACCTCGCAAGGTGGGGGAGTGGTGATATTTAAAAGCTCCTTGAGCTTTGCTGAGCACTGCCTCTGCCACTCGCTAAAAGGAAGCGCAGTGTTTTTAAACGCTAGCTGTTTTGCTGACCCTTTGCGTTCAAATTTAAGGTTTAGTTCCGATTCGGTTATCAGAAAACTGTTGTTCAAAGTCAGCCGCCCTTTCTTGTGACGAATCTTCAATGGGCTCATTTGCCTTGTCGGTCGACTCTTTTTTGTAATAGTCATCATCCAAATAAAAATGCAAAAACCACGCTTTGCTGAAGGCATAGTTGAAACTGGCTTTTTTATCATCCACAAGAACGCGGTATACCTTCATGCATCTTGCAAAAAAGTCGCATATAAAAATCAAAATCAGCACCAACGCAGCGGCAGTCGCAATAACTATATTGGCAATAAAACCAAAGGGCAGAATCAAACCGAGGCTCAAGCCAAATATCAATGCCGTAACAAAGCCGTGAATAACAAAATAAACAAATTCAGAGCTTGTAACATTGTCTTTGATATATTTGAGCTTGTTAAACTTTTTTGTTACAATGGGGTTGCCACTTTCATTCTTTTGTTTTGCTTGCTTTTTGGTGACATATTTATTGCATTTTTTGTCCATAGTGATGCGATAGCATTGCTGAATAATTGCTTTTGAAAGGTGACTGCGCTTTACACCAAACAGTATGGTTATGGTCTGGCAACAAAGCCAATAGACCTCTTTATAAACTCTGTATCTTATAATAATGTCGGCAAAGAGAATACCGATTATTGCAGTCGCAAGAAATATATAACCCTTGACCTGCCAGGATATGATTTTGAGCGAGAGTGCAAAGGGGATAAGAAACGAGAACATAGCAAGATAAATGGTCAAAAGCTGGTCACGCTTGCTTTGCTGAAGCCCCAGCTCGTTTATCGCCCTCTCATATAGCTGATTGAGGTCTATGTCGTTTTCTCTCTTTTTTACATTTTGGGGTATTTTAAATGTGTTAAATGTTCCGTCGTTTTTGCGCTTTACTGCTTTGACCTTTAGTTTCATCTTAAAATCTCCTCATAAGGTAATGTGCCTATATGCTTTTTAACGATTTCCAAAAGTCTCTTGTGATTTTCAGGGTTGTTTGCCGCAATGATCGGACAGGTTCTATCCAGCCTTATGCCGTCGCCGCTCAGGTCGGTTATAATTCCACCGGCCTCTTTTAGGATTATAACACCTGCCGCATAATCCCACGGGAAGGTGCGAAACTCAAAAAACAGCTCATACGACCCCCTTGCAAGGTAGCCTATATCTATCGCGCAGGAGCCGGTGCGCCTAATATCAACGCAGTCGCCGTATACCTCGCGCATGATGTCGAGGCATTTTTCGGCATATTCCTTTTTATAAAGGCTCAAGGCAGTGCAAAACAGCGAGTTTTTAAAGTTGCGCTGTGATACTCTGATGCGCTCTCCGTTCAAGAAGGCACCACTACCCTCATAGGCATAATAAAGCCCGTTTTTGAGTGGAGAATATATAACACCGAGTATGACCCGTTCTTTATGAGCGAGACCGACTGAGATGGCAAACTCGCTTATCTGTCGCGAAAAATTTATGGTGCCGTCGATGGGGTCAACTATCCACAGATATTCGGCATCCTTGACCTTTTCGGAGCCTTCTTCACCGAAAAACGCCGAGTTTGGTATAAGCTCGACCAGCTTTTGTTTTAAAAACTGCTCAACAGCAATATCCGACGAGGTAGCAAAATTAATGTGCGACCCCTTTTCGATGGTGGTAAAATCACCCTCAGTGAGCTTGGCTGCCTCTTTCGTTAGTATGATGACCTTTTCAAGAAGTGCCTTTAAATCCATGACAACACCACCTAATACTTTCTAAAACAATTATAACAAATCCTTTTTGTTATAGCAACAAAAAATGCTCTCTGCCA
>JAZRMJ010000193.1:0-8212 GCA_045647445.1 Acutalibacteraceae bacterium
GAGAAAAAAGGGAGGGAGAAAAGAAGGTTTGAGGGAACAGCAAGGAACTCGTCGAAGTGCGGATCGATATAGCGGAGGTAGTACCAGGAAGAACCTGCCCACTGAGGCATGGTATCGGTCTCACGCTGAGCAGGGCCACCACACTTGGGGCAAGTGGTGTTAACCCAATCGGTGATTTTTGCAAGAGGTGATTCACCGTTATCGGTAGGCTCATATGATTCAACGTTAGGCAGAGTTACAGGAAGATCCTTTTCATCAACAGGAACGTAGCCACAGCAATCGCAATGAACGATCGGAATGGGCTCTCCCCAATAACGCTGACGTGAGAATACCCAGTCACGAAGCTTATAGTTGGTCTTTTTGACTCCGAGACCCTTTTCGGTCAAATGATTAATAATAGCAACCTTTGCTTCTTCAACACTCATGTCATCAAGGAAGCCTGAGTTAACCATAACACCGGTATCGCAATCGGTAAATGCTTCTTTCTCAACGTCACCACCCTTAACGACCTCAATAATAGGAAGATTAAAGGTTTTTGCAAAATCCCAGTCACGGGTATCATGAGCAGGAACAGCCATGATAGCGCCTGTGCCATAAGAGATAAGAACGTAGTCAGAAACAAAAATCGGAATCTCTTTGCCTGTAACAGGGTTTATTGCCTTAACACCATCAAGGCAAACACCGGTCTTATCTTTAGCAAGCTCGGTGCGCTCAAAGTCTGATTTTTTAGCTGCTTGAGCCTGATAATCACGAACTGCATCGATATTAGTGATAATATCACTAAGCTTCTCAATAACTGGATGCTCAGGTGAAATAACCATGTAGGTTGCACCAAAGAGAGTATCAGGGCGAGTAGTGTAAACTACAAGCTCATCACCTGCTGTGGTGCTAAATTTAACCTCTGCACCAGTTGACTTGCCAATCCAGTTTCTCTGCTGAATCTTAACTCTTTCGATATAGTCAACGGTATCAAGGTCATTAAGTAAACGCTCAGCATATGCAGTAATTTTGAGCATCCATTGGCTTTTAACCTTATGAACTACCTCACTGCTGCAACGCTCGCAAACACCATTAACAACCTCTTCATTAGCAAGAACGCACTTACAAGAGGTGCACCAGTTAACAGCCATCTCTTTTTTATAAGCAAGGCCCTTCTTAAACATCTGAAGGAATAACCACTGAGTCCACTTATAATATGAAGGGTCAGTGGTATTTATTTCTCTCTGCCAATCAAACGAAAAACCGAGTGACTTGAGCTGCTGCTTAAAGCGCTCAACGTTTTGTTTAGTAACAACCTCTGGGTGAATATGATTCTTAATAGCAAAGTTCTCGGTGGGAAGGCCAAAAGCATCCCAGCCCATAGGATAAAGAACGTTGTAGCCCTCAAGGCGCTTCTTGCGGCAAATGATATCAAGAGCAGTGTACGAACGAGGGTGACCTACGTGTAGACCTTGACCTGACGGATAAGGGAACTCAACAAGGCCGAAAAACTTCGGCTTGTCGCTTACAGTTTCAGCATGAAAGACGCCACTTTCATCCCAATTTTTTTGCCATTTCTTTTCTATAGCTGTAAAATCATATCTCATGACTAATTCTCCTTATTCTTCGCCTATCAAAGCGTTAATATCACACTGCTCGCCATCAGCCCAAAGATGCTCAAGGCCATAGGTCTCACGAGCGTCGGGTGTAAACACATGAACAACAACAGTGCCATAATCAAGCAATACCCAACCGGTTGCTCTGCCCTCAATACCAAGGGGCTCAACACCTGCTTGGCTGAGTTTCTCTTCGACCTCTTCAGCGAGAGCACGAACCTGAGTTGATGAATTACCGGTTGCTATAAGAAAATAGTCAGCCAAAACGGTAAGCTCACCAATCTTTACAGCGCACATGTTGACAGCTTTTTTATCATCAAGCGCTTTGGCTGCAATCTTTAAAATATCTAACACTTCCATTTGACACCTCTAATAACTGATTCAAATATAAAACATATTATATACGAAAAGTTTTAATATTTCAACATTTAAAGCTTATAAATTCTCTATAAGCATCTAAAGTATCGGGATGAACGGGTTTACCTTTTGATTTTAAATCATTTATAGTAAACTCGATTACCGCAATCATAGCTAAGTTAATATCGCTATTAATTAAGCTTCTGATTCTCTCTACGTCGGGATAAACTCTATCGGCTGATGAACAATCAGCTAAAAATATTATCTGCTCTAAAAGCGACATCCCTGCTCTGGCTGTGGTGTGATACCTAACTGCATTAATAATATCAGCATCAATAATATTTAAATGGCGAGAGATATAGTCTGCACCTAAAACCGAATGCCACAACACCGATGAATTTTGCTCTAATTCGGTTAGCATGATACCATTTTCAGTCATGTAGTTTAGCATATTTTCTTCTGTTTCGCATCGCATAACGTCGTGAATCAAACCAGCTAAATAGGCTGATTTAGTTGACGCTCCATAAATCTTAGCCAAACTTTCAGCAGCTTTAGCTACACAAACAGAATGATAATATCGTTTTTCACTTAGTCTGTCTTTTAATAAGCTATCAATCTTATGAATATCTATATTCATCGATAAAGACCATGCCTTTTAATATATTCTTCAACAGAAGATGGAATTAAGTCTGAAACGTTCTCGTTATTGGTTAACATAACCCTTATTTGACTTGATGAAATTTCATAAGGCTTTGCATCAATAATTACAGAGCGCAGGCCCTCATTATAATGCTTATCTGCATAATCACGAAGAATCTCAATATCCTCTGCTCTAGACATTGCACAAATAATTGCTTTTTTAAATATCTCATCGGGTCTACGCCATTGATGTAAACTCAAAAACATATCTGACCCACACACTAAATAGAATTGAGCATCGGGATAAATCTTGCTCAATCTATCAACCGTATCATAGGTGTAACATGGTTTGCCTGTTGATACCTCAATATCGCTGACAAGCTCATTATCTCTATCAAAGGCGAGACGGCACATATTAATCCTGTCCTGACCACTGACAAGCTCCTTACCAACTGCTTTATGCACAGGTGAACAGGTTGGAATAATTAGCGCTAAATCAGCTTTTATAGCATCTGCAGCTAAACGGCATAATCTAACGTGTCCATTATGAACGGGGTTAAAGGTTCCACCAAATATCAGAATTTTTTTCATATTATTTCACAAGATAAATCTGTTTATTATCTTTGCTCTCTCTGTAAAGAATAAACTTTCTTCCGATTACTTGAACAACATCAGCATTAACAGCTAATGCAACTGAGTCGGCAGCTTCTCTGACTGAAATAGGTGAAGTTTCAAGCAGACCGCATTTGATAAGCTCACGCTTTTCGAGTGCATTATCAGCCTGCTTAATGATTGCATCATTAATTCCACCCTTGCCGATATGGACGATAACCTCAGCTGAGTTTGCCATTCCACGAAGTTGTGCGCGTTGTTTACTGGTTAACATAAAATATACCTCTTATATATAATCTTTAATCTTAACTGCAAATTCTCTTAAGGCTTTGCCACGATGGCTCAAGCGATCCTTTTGCTCGTCACTTAATTGGCCAAATGAAACACCATCAACCATAAAAAGTGGGTCGTAGCCAAAGCCAGCATTGCCATGAAGCTCACGAGCGATAACACCCTCGCATTCACCACGGCAGATTAATTCTCTGCCATCAGGGAAACAGCAACAAACAGCACTGACAAAACGAGCTGTGCGCTTATCATCGGGTATGTTTGCGAGCTCATTTAACAGCTTTTGATTGTTATCATCATCATTGTGACCTTCACCTGCGTAGCGAGCAGAATATATGCCGGGGGCTCCTCCTAAGGCATCAACACATAAGCCTGAATCATCTGCTATAGCAGGCATTCCACACGCTTTGCAAGCTGATAAAGCCTTAATTTTTGCGTTTTCTTCAAAAGTTGAGCCGTCCTCTTCGACTTCAGGGATTCGAATATCGGTATCAGCTTCACCGATAACATTAATACCAAGCGGCGAAAGAATTCGTCTAAGCTCAATTAACTTCTTTTTGTTTTTAGATGCTAAAACAAAATCCATAATAATTATACCTACTTATTCTCCAAACAATCCATCTGTGAATTGAACTGCATCAAAGGGCTGAAGATCATCAATACCTTCGCCAACTCCAACAAATTTTACAGGCAGACCTAATTCGTTTCGAATTGTTATAACTACACCACCACGAGCAGTGCCATCAAGCTTAGTTAAAACTATACCTGTAATATCTGCTACCTTGCTGAATTCACGAGCCTGATTAACCGCGTTTTGACCCGTAGTGGCATCAAGCACAAGCAAAGTCTCAACATCACTATCGGGTAATTCACGATGAATAATTCGGGACATCTTAGCCAGCTCATCCATAAGATTCTTTTTGTTATGAAGTCGGCCTGCAGTATCACATATAATAACGTCACAATTTCTGGCTTTACCTGCAGCAACAGTGTCATAAACTACCGAAGCAGGGTCACTGCCTTCTGCGCTCTTAATGATGGGCACTCCTGCTCTCTGCGACCAGACATCAAGCTGCTCAATTGCAGCAGCCCTGAAGGTATCAGCTGCACCGAGAATAACGCTTTTGCCACTCTTTTTAAGCTGAGCAGACATTTTGCCAATCGTTGTAGTTTTGCCTGCACCGTTAACGCCTATAACCATAATAACAGATGGTTTTGTTGTTAGATTAATTGCTTCATCCCCTGAAATCATATCTGAAATTATATTTTTCAAAATGCCTTTAATATCAGAGGGTTCGGTTACATGTTCTTTTTTAACGGTATCTCTTAATTTTTGGCATATGTCGCTTGAAGTAGTAGCACCAACATCTGCCATAATCAAGATTTCTTCAAGTTCTTCAAACAGTTCATCATCAATCTTTGTGAAACCGCCGAGAACGTTACCTAATGCGCCGAGAAAAGAATCTCTGGTCTTTTTCAGTCCTTGACCTATCTTGCTGAAAAAACCCATATAATCACTCCTGTTTCATATCGAGCTTGCTCTCAAGCTCACTAACGTTAAGCTGTAACAGCTTAGAAATACCTTTTTCTTGCATAGTTACACCATAAAGCATATCTGCTTCTTCCATTGTGCCACGCCTGTGAGTGATAACAATGAATTGAGAGCGATCGCTCATGGTGCGCAGGTATTGTGCGAAACGATTAACATTAACGTCATCAAGCGCTGCATCAACCTCGTCAAGCATGCAGAATGGTGGAGGATTAACCTTCATTACTGCAAAATAGATTGATATTGCTATAAGAGCCTTCTCACCACCAGAAAGCTGCTCAATAATTGAAACATTTTTTCCGGGAGGCTGACAAACAATCTCTATACCGGATTCAAGCGAATTGTCGGGCTCGGTGAGTCTAAGTTCAGCCTTACCACCACCAAACAATTCGGTGAATACCTTAGAGAAATAGGCATTAATCGCATTAAAGCGATCGTTAAACATCTGCTCCATCTGATTTTTGAGCTGTGAAATAAGCTTGTTAAGCTCATCTCTAGAGGTCTCAATATCGGATATTTGAGCGGTCATGAATTCATATCGTTCGCTTTGCTCTTTATACTCTTCAATAGCAGCAACATTAACACTGCCAAGTGAGCGAATCTTGCTCTTTAGCTCTGTTAAGCGACGCTGAGCCTCAGGAATATTCTCAGGGATACTTCCCTTCTCTTCAGCTTCACTGCGAGTAAGACCGTATTCATCATAGAGCTTTTTAATGGTATCATCATACTCATGAACCATTGTGATTTTGCGCTCTTCAAGACGAACAAGCTCACCACTGATTTTTTCTTTATCTTCAGAGGCAGAGCGTGAATCCAAACGCATTTGTTGAATTTTAGCATCAATTTGATCACGCTGCTTAATAATATCCTCAACCGAGTCACGGCATTGCTGAGCAAGCGCTCTGAATTGTGCAGCATTTGCAGTGGTCTCTTCCATCTGACTTGTGATATCATTGTTGCGCTCAATAATCAATGCAATTTCTTGACGTAAGCGCTCAATTCTTTGCTGACTATCAGACGAACGATTAATAATATCATCAATTGATGCTTGTAGCATTTCGATATCTTTATTAAACTCAAAAATACGGGTCTTGTGCTCACCGAGTTTGATTGTAAGCAGCTCACGCTTAGCAGCAGAGGTATCTCTGCCACCGATTTTTTCTTCAAGCTGAGACTGAACGACAGTAATCTCTGCATTAATACGCTCAATCTCGGTATTTGATGAAACCTCGACCGATTTAAGCTCACTAACTCTCTTTTCGGATGAAGCCTTTTCAGCTTTAAGCACAGCTACATCGGTATCGATAGCAGCAATCTGCTCACTAACACGCTTAATTTCGCCTAAAACTCTGATTTTATCCTCTTGAGCAGTAGTTACAGCGCTACGCATAGTGAGCATATGAGCATCCATCTGAGCAATTTCAGAGAGAAGCTGTTTATGCTTTGTGGTTAACTCATTAATGGATTTGTTTAATTCATCAGCCTTTGCAATAAGTTTTTTAATTTCAACACTACGGCTGAGAATACCTACGTTTTTAATCAATGATCCACCGGTCATTGAACCACCTGCATTCACAACCTGACCATCAAGAGTAACAATGCGAAATCGATGTAAATATTTGCGAGCTATAGAAACGGCACTATCAAGATCCTCAGCAACAGCTACGCCACCAAGCAGTCGCGATACTACATTTTTATACTTTGTATCGCACTTAACAAGGCTATCAGCCATACCTACAAAGCCATAGCAATCATCAAGCCCATCCTCTTTAAAATGACGGGGTTTAATAACCGACAGCGGATGGAAGGTAGCACGACCACCTTTGTTGGTTTTTAAATAGTTTATTGCTCGTTTTACATTCTCTTCTGAATCGGCAACAATATCTTGAATTGCACCACCTAGGGCAGTTTCGATAGCAATTGAATATTCAGAATCAACCGATATAAGCTTTGAGATTGGGCCATGAATACCACTAATCATCTTTGATGAAGAAGCCTGCATAACAGTTTTAACTGCGTTGCTCATGCCCTCCATGTTTTTGTCGAGGTCTTCAAGTATTTTAGCCCTTCGACGGAGTTCACCCTCATCAAGGGTTAACTTGTCAATCTCAGCTTTTAGCTCATCGGCTTTATTATTACGAGAGTTTAGCAAAATCTCTTTGCCCTTAAGAGTGTTACTACATTTCTCAACAGTAGATTCGCACTCGGTTAAATCATTATTAAGTTCATTTAACTCAGCATCAAGCTTTTCTCTAGAAACGACCTTGTCTGATATTGATGCATCGATTGTTTCTAAACGAGCAGCAATTTCATCTGCTGTTGAACGTGAAATCATTACACTCACACGATTATCAGATAGTTCAAGAGACAGCTTGTTTAACTGAGCAGTAAGGTTGTCAATAACGGCAGAAAATCCATCACTAACAGAGATAATGCTTAAAAGCTCATCATTAATCTTATCAAGCTCAGCTTGTTCAGCTGAAATTGCAAGCTCCTTAGCAGCGATAGATTCACGACGAGATGAAATATCATCAGCAGATGAAGCAGTACCACTCTCAATCTCAGCAATTTCAGAATTAATGCGAGTGATAGTATCATTATTATGCTCAACTGTGTTGTTTAAAACGGCTACATCTGACTCGAGCTTTGCAGCTTCTTCATCATGCTGAGCAGCATTTCGCCTTGCTTCATCAGTTTGAGCGTTTAATCTCATAGATTGATCTGCAGAGTTATCAATCACAGTGTCAAAGGTTGCAATTTTTGAATTTATATCTTCATATTGACCCCTGACAGCGGCAATCTTCAACTCTTGCTCATGCAATGAATCTTTATATTTAGAGAGGCTATGTAGCCACAAACCAATTTGAAGGGTCTGTTGTTCCTCTGAATATTCGAGAAACATCGTAGCCTTGCGACTTTGCTCCTTCAAGGGGCCGATTCTGTCTTCGATTTCAGTAACAATATCACGAAGTCTGATAAGATTATCCTCAGCTTGAACGAGTTTGCGCTCTGCTTCAAGCTTTCGATATCTATATCTTGATATACCAGCAGCTTCTTCAAAGATATCACGGCGCTCAGCAGAGGTTTTGGAACCAACTATATCGTCAATCTTACCTTGACCGATCATTGAATACCCGTCTCTACCGAGACCGGTATCCATAAACATTTCATG
>JAZRMJ010000194.1:0-5355 GCA_045647445.1 Acutalibacteraceae bacterium
GGCTACGATCCGACTTCCCACCCCATGACCCCACCCCTTAACGGTGAAGGTGAAGGTGTCGTCACTATAAGCCATATCGAATGAGGCAGACCTAAGATTTAAAAGATGCCTGATTCTATCCCCCGAGAGATTTATATTGCCCACCTTGAGAGAGGTTACTGTGCCCGATTTTGAGTAGGTGCAGTCACTAATCCATAGCGAGGGGTCACCCTCTAAATTGGCATCAGCCGATAGAATATCCTTAATCTCAGCCGAGGTGAAGGTGCGAATTGATAAATAATCGGGCGAAAGCAAATCGCCTATACTTTCGACTGGCATTAAGTAGTTAAAATCCTTGTCCCACACCGTTTTTGCCGACTCGGTGCGCCCACTCGAAACGGCGTGATAGACAGAGAGAATGGGGTTGCCCTCGTTATCAACTAATGCGTAGCGAGAGGCCTCAGCCACAGCGAGGCTGACCTTTTTGTAGTTGGCAGAGAATTTGTCCTTCCATTTGAGCTTTAACGCATCCTTGCTAAGGTAACGCTGGTCGGTCTCTGCGCTGTCGGTTATATCATAATTTTTGCCCTCGTTTTGCTTTTTGCGATATAGCGCATAGGTGTAGCTTGCCACCGTTTGAGCCTTTAATGCCTCATGGGGCGCAGATGCCCCCATCTCTGCTGAAACAACCCCTATAAGGTAGTCGCTAAAAAGGATTTTTTCGACCTGTTGTGAATCAGAGTTCAGCACCCTGATGAACTCCTTTTTGTCAAAGCTTTTGCCCGATTGAGGGAGCTTAGTCAGGTTCAATTCGGTCAGGTCTATTGCCGTCGCAGGTGTGAGTATCATAATCAAAGCCAAGACAATTATAAGCCAAAAATATATCTTTTTAGTGCTCGAATAAAACAAACTGCGCTCAACTCCTGTCTAAAATGTTAAAATCACGTCACTTTGCTTGACTTTAAGTGTTTAGTGTGATAAAATTATCTTTCAAATATAGATAATTTTTACAACGTAGGGAAGGAGATGTGACAATGGTTCCCTTTGACGCCTTGTCCAGTTTATGCGAAGAATTTAAAAATAATAACCGCATAAAGCCCACTGATTTTGAAAAATACCACGTCAAGCGTGGTCTGCGTAACGAGGATGGCACCGGTGTTATGGCAGGCCTTACAAGCATATGCAACGTGCGTGGCTACGTTATTGACGATGGTGAGCGCCATGCTGTGCCCGGTCAGCTTATCTATCGCGGCATCAGCGTAGAAGACCTTGTAGCAGGCTGCGACCGAGACGGCCGCTTTGGCTTTGAGGAGGTTGTTTGGCTGCTGCTTTTCGGCTCATTACCCTCAAAAGAGAAGCTCGAGTGGTTCAGTGCCGTGCTCGCAGATGTGCGCGATCTGCCTCAGTATTTTGCTGAGGATATGATTATCAAAGCTCCGTCAAAAGACATTATGAACAAGCTCTCTCGCTCGGTTTTGGCTCTTTACTCTTACGATAATAGCCCCGACGATACTTCGGTTGAGAACGTTCTCAGCCAGTGCATCGGTCTTATCGCAAAGCTGCCCGTTATTATGAGCTACGCCTATCAGGTTAAGCGCCGTTATTATGATGGCAAGAGCATGTTCTTTCACCCCATCGATCCTGATCATTCGGTTGCAGAGTGCATACTCTCATCCATTCGCCCCGATAGAGCATTTTCTGAGCAAGAGGCTCTCATACTCGACCGTTGCCTGATGCTTCATGCCGACCACGGTGGTGGTAACAACTCGACCTTCACCACCCGTGTGCTTTCATCCTCAGGCACCGACACCTATGCAGCCATTTCGGGTGCAATCGGCTCCCTCAAGGGCCCCAAGCACGGTGGCGCCAACATTAAGGTCGTTCAGATGGTCAACGATATGAAGGCCAACATCTCTAATACTAACGACGATGGCGAAATCCGTGATTATCTTGCAAAAATTATTCGCAAAGAGGCCAACGATAAGTCGGGTCTTGTTTACGGCATGGGTCACGCAGTTTATACCATTAGCGACCCCAGAGCCACTATTATCAAAAAGATGGCTGTTGAGCTTGCCGAACAAAACGGATTGTGGGAGGAGTTCCGTCTGCTTGATGCAGTTGAGCGCTTCACACCTGAGCTCATGAGCGAAATCAAGGGCATCCAAAAGGATATGTGCGCCAACGTTGACCTTTATTCAGGTCTTGTTTATAATGCGCTGGGTATCCCCGAGGAGCTCTTCACCCCCATTTTTGCTACTGCCCGTATCTCAGGCTGGTGCGCTCATCGCCTCGAAGAGATAACCACCGGTGGCCGAATCATGAGACCTGCCTACAAGGCAGTTAAGCAAAATAACAGCTACATCGACCTAAAAGACCGATAATTATTAGGGAGTGACGGCATGAAAAAGCCTTTACTGTTAACCTTGTTTTTTGTCTGTGCGCCCGTGCTGCTTGCTATCAGGGTGTTTCAGCAGTTTTATATGCTCGACCCCGTAACAGGCTTTTATCTTGACGGTCTGGGTGGAGTTGGCACCATCGTTACTGCAACCTGTCTAGCCCTCATACCGGTAATGGTTTTTGTTGTGTGGCTTTCAAAGCCGGGTGAGGTTGCTGCTCCAAAGCGTAGCATAAGCGTTGGTGTTGCAGCCTCAATCGCAGCGATATGCCTTGTTGTGTCGGGCGTTGTTGGTGTTATCTCAGCCAAAACCACACCCGATACCGTAGTTAGCGTGCTTGCCTTTTTAACTGCTGCCACCTTCGGCTGGCAAGCCTATTGCTCCTTTGTAGGCGAAAAATATATAGGAGCGCTTTCACTTGTCGGTATTGTATATGGTCTGCTCAGATTGATAATAACCTTTATGGGCTACACGGGTGAGGTTACCGTGACCGATACTATATTTAATGTTGCCACCATGAGCCTTTTGTTGCTCTTTTTATACAGCAACGGCAAAATACTTTGTGGAGTATCGGGCAAATTCACCCCAATTCTCTTTTATGCCTACGGTCTTTCGGCAGTCTTTTTCTGCGCTGACAGCTTTATTGCCAACGCAGTTATGCTCTTGACCGACACTAATTTCAGAATGCATGGCGACGGCCATTTCGATATGTCATACCTCGGCTTTGCCGTTTATATGGTGATTGCCGTGTTTGCCTACAGCTCAGCCCCAACCGATAAAGAGACGAAATAAACCCCATTTTTTAGGAGATTGCTATGAACAGACTAATGATAGTTGTGCCCTGCTTTAACGAGCAGGAGGTGCTCCCTCTGACCTTTGAGAAGCTGACCGAGGCTATTAAGGGCATGATTGAGCGTGGCAAAATCTCTAAAGATAGCGGTGCGCTCTTTGTCAACGACGGCAGCCGCGATACCACTTGGGAGCTCATCGAAGCCGAAAACAAGCGCAATCCCTATGCTTACGGTGTCTGCCTCGGCTCCAACGTAGGCCACCAAAACGCCCTGCTTGCAGGCATTGAGGTGGCAAGCAAAATCAGCGATATGTCGGTATCAATCGACGCCGATTTGCAGGATGATATAAACGCCATCGAAAAGATGGTTGATTGCTATATTGCAGGCGCCGACATAGTCTACGGTGTCAGAAGTGAGCGCAAGACAGATACCTTCTTTAAGCGCTTTACTGCTCAAAGCTTTTATAAGATCATGGCAATGCTCGGCGCGAGAACGGTCTATAATCATGCCGATTTCAGACTAATGAGCAAGCGAGCTATGACTCAGCTTTTAGAGTATAGCGAGCGCAATATGTTCCTTAGAGGCGTAGTTCCTCTCATCGGCTTTAAGAGTGAAACGGTCACCTACAGCCGTGGCGAGAGAGCAGCAGGCAAGAGCAAATATCCCCTCAAAAAGATGATATCCTTTGCGTGGGATGGCATAACCTCATTCAGCACAAAACCTATCACCATGATTTCGGTGCTCGGTGCCATTATAATGGTTTGCGCCATCGCTGCCTTTATCTATACCCTTGTTTCATATTTTTTCGGCAACACCGAACCCGGCTGGTCATCGCTAATGGCGTCGGTTTGGTTCCTTGGTGGAGTTCAACTCTTTTCTGTGGGTATAGTCGGTCAATACGTCGGCAAAACCTATATCGAGAGCAAGCGCCGACCCCGTTACAGTATCGATAAGGTGCTCGGCAAAAAGAATATAATTTAAAACGAACCCCCATCGCAATGCGATGGGGGTTTTAAAATATCTAATTAGAACTCAAGCTGTTTAAAATCAGGGCTTTCAGACTTGATATAATCTCGGTCGGCAGCAGCGAGAGCATCTTCGCCATCCTTAAGACCGCGAAGGGTGAAGCTAAAGCTAAACTGCTCGGGCACCTGATATTGAGGCAGCAGCTCGGGGCCACAGCTGTGTGAGCCGATGCCGCTTGTAGCGCCGTCAACACAAAGCACAGTTTTGCCACAGGGGTGAAGCTCATAGTTGTGAGCAGCGCGCTGAATATCCTCTTGAGTATACTGCAGAGCAGAGAAGTCGAATTTGCCACCGCAAATGAGCATACCGTAGTGACCCTTAGCAGTTATAGCGGCAAACTCGGTGTCGTGACGGTTACCGTTCTCTTGAGGCTTAATATAATCAAAGAACATCTTATCAACGGTGGTCACAAAACGACCTCTGCGAGAAGCGTGATGCTTATCAGAGTAGCTGTCGTAGGGGCCATAGCCGAAGTAATCAACATTTGTGTAGGCCTTATCAAGCATCATGCGAATACCAAAGCGAGGCAAGAAATGAGCCTGAGGTCTGCGCTTAACATCGCCGCTGAGGGTGATATCACCTGCACGGTTGATTGACCAACAAATATCAGCCTTTGCAACAACGGGCACGTGATGGGCAACAAAGCCAATCTTTTGATTGATGGTGCAACAGCCGTCAACAATGTCAACTGCAGTCGAATAGACATATACGGCGCAACGATCGGTGCCATCCTTTAACCATTCGGTTCTATCCCACATTTCGTTGTCGGTGGGTGCATGCCAAATGTTGAAATTCATCGGAGAAGTGAGCATATTCTCACCCTCGAAGCAGATTTGACGGAATGCAGCAGTGGTCTTATCGAAGGTGTGGGTGAAGTTTTTGCCGCTGATTACAACACGGGTGTCGCTCTCTTCAACCTCGAGCATCTGGTCGGGGAGCTTAACGAGGTTAATCTGAGGCTTAATGGGCAGCTCAAACTGAGCGAATGCCATCTGCTCACCCTCGTGGGTCAGCTCACCAAGACCGAGCTGAATGAAACTAAAGTTGATGTAGCAGCGACCGTCAGCCGGCATGTCAAAATCAATATGCACCTCACGGCTTGAGCGAGCAGGGATTGCCAGAGCGCCAAGGCTGCCTGACTGCACACGCTGACCGTTGCAGGT
>JAZRMJ010000195.1:0-3592 GCA_045647445.1 Acutalibacteraceae bacterium
TGAACACTTGGTGAAATATACACCTTTGGCATCTTACCACCCCCTAACAATATTATATTTTATAAAAAAATATATGTTAATTTTAGTAAACAAATTGACAAAAGCGACAAAAAGATTTATGATATGACTATGTCTTTTAGGAGGTATATAGAATGAAAAGAATAGTTAGTCTAATTTTAGCCTTTGCTATCGTGCTATGCTTTGCAGCATGCGGAGGCAACAATTCCAAAACTGATACGGGTGATGTATCAAGCAACAAACAATCAAACACATCATCTAAGCAAAACTCAACCACTTCATCGGAGGGCAATATGACTTCAAACAAGCCTGTTGAAGAAGATACTCGCTATCGTGCAACACGCAAGCCAAAGCCTGATGGCTTCAAGTATAAAGAGGTCAGCATTCTCTGTATCGGTGACTCTATCACTGCAGGTGACGGTACCCCCAGCGGCTACAGATACAGTCTGTTTGAGCAGCTTTATGCTTCGGGTGCAAAATTTGAATTTGTTGGTCCTAGCCGTTCTGTAGCTGATACTCGCCTTACAAGCAAATACAATGCTCACGGTGGTGTTGGTGGCAGAAAAATTCAAGATATCACCAACGACGTAAATAATCTTTGCAAATTTGATTATGATATCGTTTTGGTCATGGCAGGAAGAAATGATAATGGTAATTTTGATGGAATTACCGACAGATACAAGGCAATGATTGAGGCTATTATAGCTAAGAACCCCAAGGCAACAATCTATTGCGCTGAGGTAATCCCTCAGAAGGGTCAGCGTGGTAACGACGCTGTTCATTTGCAACTTAATAAACATCTGCCTGCTATATGCGAAGAATTCACTAAAAAAGGCAATAAAGTTAACTTTGTTAATATGAGAGTTAACGACTGGCGTGATGAATTCTTTAAAGATTACGTTCACCCCAACGAAGCAGGTAATAAAGTTATCGCTACTCAATTTTGGGATGCTATTCTTGATGAAGTTCTCATGATTAACGACTCAGGTGATTCTAGCTATGTAGAGCCCGTTCATGTCAACTCTCTTTCCCTTTCTGAAACCAAGCTTGAACTAGTTATCGGCTCTTCAAAAACTGTTGCTGCTACTGTTAAGCCTGATAATGCAGAAGTTAAAAATGTTCTTTGGACTTCTTCTGACGCTAAGATTGCAACTGTAACCGGTGCAGGCAGAATCACAGCTGTTAAAGAAGGTAAAGCAACTATCACAGCCAAAACACTTGATGGTAATATCATTAAAACCTGTGAAGTTAGTGCAATTAAATCTAACGAACCTGCTTCAACCAATGTCTTTACTGCTGTTTTCAATAAAGAAAATTGGACCGGCAATACTGATAAGCTTAGTAGCGTATTTGGTGCAGACTGGTTGGCATCTGCATGCACTGTCACATCTGTTAAAGAAGTAGATGCCGGAAACAACTTCAAAATTTCATTTAACTACGTTGTTTCAGGTAATGCTGACAGAAACGATACTACTAACTATTCATCTGTCAAATACAAAGGATGCGAGATTAGAATTTATAACTGTGTTCGTGTAATTGACGTTTTGGTTAATGGTCAGTCAATCGGCACTTACAACACCGGCACAACCTCACAAGACAATAATGCATACATATTCAAAGTTATCAACGGCAAGGCCTCTCTCGCCTTAAATGGTGAGGAAATTATAACAGGTAATGTATCAAACCTCAGTGGTTCCAAAAAGGTTGAACTTAAGATTAACGATCTTTATCGTTGCCCCAAGTTTACATCAGTAACCATAGATAAATATTAATTCAACCAATATAAAAGCTCTACTGAAATTCAGTAGAGCTTTTAAAATGTAATAATATTAACAAAAAAATTAAACGCACCCTTAATGGGTGCGTTTATATTATTTTAAATGATTAATATCATTAATATCATATGGTGTTGTTTGATAAACAAAATAGTTAAGCCAGTTTGAATATAACAAATTAGCATGTGAACGCCAAGTAACCTGAGGGTCTTTGGTAGGATCGTTATTTTCAAAATAGTTCTCGGGTACTTCGATTTCTAATCCGGCGTTTACGTCTCTGTCATATTCATTTTTAAGGGTATTAGCATCATACTCAGAGTGACCTGTAACAAAGATTTGTTTGCCACCCTCGGTTGATACTATATATACTCCTGCCTTCTCAGACGATGCCAAAATTTTAAGCTCAGGAACAGCTTCTATATCCTCACGCAAAACAGTTGTGTGGCGTGAATGAGGAACCATAAACTTATCATCAAAGCCTCTGAGAAGAATTGAGCGCTTATAATCAGCAGTGTGCTCAAAGATACCAAACATCTTTTTAGGCAGGTCATATTTTTTAACACCATAGTGGTAATATAATCCGGCCTGAGCACCCCAACAAATATGGAAGGTGCTTGTAACATGGGTTTTGCTCCACTCCATTATTTCACATAGCTCATCCCAATAAGTTACCTGCTCAAATTCCATCTTTTCAACAGGTGCACCAGTAATGATGAAGCCGTCAAAATTTCTGTCTTTAACATCATCAAAGGTTTTATAAAATGCAAGCAAATACTCCATAGAAGTGTGCTTTGGCAGATGGGATTTAGTGTGAATAAGTTCAATTTCGACCTGAAGGGGTGAATTACCAAGCAAACGAGAAAGCTGAGTTTCAGTTACCGTTTTGTTGGGCATTAAATTGAGTATGAGTATCTTTAGTGGACGAATATCCTGAGTGATAGCACGGGTATCGGTCATAACAAAGATATTTTCATCAGCAAGAGTTTTAACTGCCGGCAGTTCATTTGGAACTTTAATAGGCATTAAACCACCTCTAAATTATTATTTTAATGCTTGTGCGATATCGTCGATAAGGTCTTGTGCATTCTCAAGACCGCAAGACAGACGAACAAGGTCAGCACCTACACCAGCTGCATTAAGCTCGTCATCGGTCATCTGTCTGTGTGTTGCGCTTGCAGGATGCAGGCAGCAGCTTCTTGCGTCTGCAACGTGAGTCTCAATAGCAATAAGTTTGAGCTTTTTCATCATGGCTTCTGCAGCTTTTCTACCACCCTTAATACCAAAGCTTACAACACCACAGGTGCCATTCTGAAGATACTTTTGGGTAAGTGGATAATATTTGTTTGATTCAAGATCGGGATAGTTAACCCACTCGACCTCATCGCAAGTTTCTAAGAACTTAGCAACTGCAAGGGCATTTTCGCAATGACGCTTCATTCTGATGTGAAGACTCTCAAGACCAAGATTGAGATAGAATGCGCTTTGAGGTGACTGAACTGAGCCGAGATCTCTCATAAGCTGAGCAGTAGCTTTAGTGATATAAGCACCTGCGTTACCAAAGCGCTCAACGTAATTCACACCATGATAGCTATCATCAGGAGTGCAAAGACCGGGGAATTTATCTGCATGAGCCATCCAATCAAATTTGCCTGAATCAACAATGCAGCCGCCTACAGCCACACCATGGCCATCCATATACTTGGTAGTGGAGTGGATGACAATATCTGCTCCCCACTCAAAAGGACGGCAGTTAACGGGCGTAGCAAAGGTATTATCCACAAACAGAGGCACACCGTGTG
>JAZRMJ010000196.1:0-5733 GCA_045647445.1 Acutalibacteraceae bacterium
CATGGCTACGATCCGACTTCCTTGCCTGCAGAGATGAGAATGGTAACTATCGTATCACCGGCAGACTTAAGGATATGATTATTCGTGGTGGCGAAAATATCTATCCTAAAGAGATAGAAGAGTTTATCTACACCTGTCCTAAGGTTAGTGATGTTCAGGTTATCGGTGTTCCCGACGAGAAATACGGCGAAGAGATTATGGCTTGCATCATCCTTAAGGATAGCGAAAGCATGACTGCAGATGAGATGAAGGATTATATTGCTTCTCATATGGCTCGTCATAAGGTTCCTCGCTATATCGATTTTGTTAAGAGCTTCCCGATGAATGCAGCAGGCAAAATCCTTAAGTATAAGATGAGAGAAGAAGCTGCTGAAAGACTTGGATACAAAAAGGCTTGATTAATATGATAGATAATAAATATTACGTTATTGACTCGCATTGTCATATTTATCCCGAAAAGATTGCATTAAAGGCTGTTGCAGGCACGGATAATTTTTATGGTGGCAAATCGTTTTGCAAAGGCACAACCTCTGATCTTCTAGTCGAAGGGGTTAACGCAGGTATTGACCATTTTATAGTTCAATCGGTTGCAACTACACCTAAGCAAGTTAAAAGCATAAACGATTTTATTGCTGATGAAGTTGCAAAGAGTAACGGCAAAATGACAGGTCTTGGCACCTTGCACCCTGATAGTGATAACATTAAAGGTGATGTTGAATATCTTGTATCACTCGGCTTAAAGGGTGTAAAGCTTCATCCCGACATTCAAAGATTTAAGATAGATGACTATCGTTGCCTTAAAATCTATGAGCTGTGCGAAGAAAAGGGACTACCTGTTTTGATGCACACGGGTGATTATCGTTATGATTTTTCAAACCCAAACAGATTGTTGCCCGTGCTCAAGATTTATACTAATCTTACTATTATCGGCGCTCATCTGGGAGGATGGTCGGTGTGGGATAAAGCTTCTGAACAATTATCGGGTATTGTGAACTTTTATGTTGATTGTTCATCGAGCATGCCTTATTTGAAACCCGAACTGACTTTAGAGATAATTCGACGCTATGGTGCTGATAGGGTGCTGTTTGGTACCGATTACCCAATGTGGTCACCGGTCGCAGAATTAAAATCATTTCTTGAGCTTGGCTTAACTGAACAAGAGACTCAGCTTATTTTGTCAGAAAACGCGAAGAAACTATTTTCAATTTAATAATAAAAAGATGTACATATTTTCATATATGTGCATCTTTTATTTTTATAAATTATGTGTTATAATATCATAATAGCTTAATTTTAGAGAGGGGTGGCTTTAATGGATCAATTCAAGCTTGTATCAGAATATAAACCGATGGGCGATCAGCCTCAAGCAATTGAGAAGCTGACCGATGGTATAATCAGTGGCAAAAAAGAGCAGGTTTTGCTCGGCGTTACCGGTTCGGGTAAAACCTTCACTATGGCTAATGTGATTGCAAACGTTAATAAGCCAACCCTCGTTCTTGCTCATAATAAAACTCTTGCTGCTCAGCTATGCTCTGAATTTCGAGAATTCTTTCCTGAGAACGCAGTTGAGTACTTTGTATCCTATTACGATTATTATCAGCCCGAGGCTTATATACCTGGCACCGATACCTATATTGAGAAGGATTCGGCAATAAATGATGAGATAGATAAATTGCGTCATTCGGCTACCTGCGCACTATCTGAGCGTCGAGACGTAATAATTGTAGCGAGTGTTTCGTGCATCTACTCACTTGGTAACCCTATCGATTATCGCAATATGGTTATTTCACTTCGCCCCAGTATGATTAAGCCGAGGGATGAATTGCTCATTAAGCTTGTCGACCTGCAATATGAACGAAACGATATGAACTTTGTAAGAAACAAATTCAGGGTTCGTGGCGAAATAGTTGAAATTTTCCCCGCTTATTATAACGATACTGCCATTCGTGTTGAATATTTTGATGATGAGATTGAGCGCATTTGTTCTATTGACCCATTAACAGGTGCCATAAAAGAAGTTCTCGGTCACGTTGGCATTTATCCTGCGTCTCACTATATTGTAACGGGCGAAAAGATGGAGGATGCTCTTTGCGAAATTCGTGAAGAGATGGATAACCAAATAGAGCTTTTCACAGGGACAGGTCAGCTTATTGAAGCTCAAAGAATTCGTCAGCGAACCGAATATGATATCGAAATGCTGCGAGAGATTGGCACCTGCAAGGGAGTAGAGAACTATTCAAGAGTTTTATCTCGACGCCCACCCGGTAGCGTACCTTTCACATTGCTTGATTATTTTCCTGATGATTTTTTGCTTATCGTTGATGAACCCCATGTTACTTTGCCTCAGGTTGGGGCAATGTTTGGTGGTGACAGAGCGAGAAAGAAGTCGCTGATTGATTATGGCTTCCGTTTGCCCTCTGCTTACGATAACAGACCTCTCAATTTTAATGAGTTTTATTCTAAACTAAATCAGTCAATCTACGTCAGTGCGACCCCCGGTAAGTTCGAGAATGAGCATTGCGATACCGTAGTTGAGCAGGTTATCAGACCCACCGGTCTTGTTGACCCCGAAATTTCGGTCAGACCGACCGAAGGTCAAATTGATGATTTGCTCTCTGAGATTAACGTTAGAGTCGCTCGTGGTGAGAGAGTGCTTGTAACCACTCTTACCAAAAAAATGGCTGAAGACCTTACCGATTATTTTTCAAATAGAGACGTTAAAATAAGATACATGCATCACGGCATTGATACAATTGAACGCATGGAGATTATTCGTGACCTTCGCAGTGGCGAATTTGACGTGCTTGTTGGCATTAATTTGCTTAGAGAAGGTCTTGATATACCCGAGGTGTCGCTTGTTGCAATTTTAGATGCAGACAAAGAAGGATTTTTGCGTAGCGAAACCTCACTCGTTCAAACTATCGGTCGAGCCGCAAGAAACGCTAACGGTACCGTCATTATGTATGCAGATAGTGTTACCGACTCGATGGAGCGCGCAATTAAAGAGACAGAGCGTCGTAGAAACATTCAGATGAGCTTCAATAAAACTCACGGAATTGTGCCTAAAACCATTAAAAAGCAAGTTAGGGATGTAATCGAGATAACACCTAAATCGAAGAATACAGGCGATTCTGGAGTGCGCATGAGCAAAACAGAACGTGATCAACTCATTGATCGCTTGACTCGTGAGATGAAGAACGCTGCAAAACTGCTCGAATTTGAACATGCAGCTTATTTAAGAGAACGAATTAAAGAACTTAAAGGTGAAATAAATGGCAATTGAAAAGATAGTAATAAAAGGGGCGAGAGAGCATAATCTTAAAAACGTTGACCTTGAGATACCTAGAGATAAAATGGTTGTGTTAACAGGGTTATCAGGCTCAGGCAAGTCGTCTTTAGCGTTTGATACTCTTTTTGCTGAAGGTCAGCGCAGATACGTTGAGTCTCTTTCAAGCTATGCTCGTCAGTTTTTAGGTCAGATGGATAAGCCCGATGTTGATAGCATTGACGGGCTTTCTCCTGCTATATCAATTGACCAAAAAACAACCTCTAAAAACCCTCGCTCAACGGTTGGCACTGTAACCGAAATTCATGACTATCTGCGACTGCTCTATGCTCGAGTCGGCATTCCTCATTGCCCAATTTGTGGCAGAGAAATTGTTCAGCAAACTGTTGACCAAATCGTTGATAAAATCATAAACTTACCAGAGGGTAGCAAAATAATGCTGCTTGCACCGATTGTGAGTGGTCGCAAGGGCGAATATATTAAAGAGATTGAACAGCTCAAAAAAAGTGGATATGCCCGAGTCAGAGTTGACGGAAGTTTGTTTGATTTGTCTGAGACAATTCAAATGGATAAAAATAAAAAGCATAATATTGAGGTCGTTGTTGACCGTCTTATTATCAAAGAAGGAATTATATCCCGTTTGACCGACTCAGCCGAAACTGCTCTTGCTCTGTCGGGTGGATTGCTTATTGTAAGCGTAATCGATGGCGAAGAATTTCTGTTTTCTCAAAACTATTCTTGCCCTGAGCATGATATAAGCATCGAAGAGCTATCACCCAGAATGTTTTCGTTTAACAATCCTTATGGCGCTTGCCAAAAATGCTCTGGTCTAGGCGTTATAATGGCGGTAGATCCTGCTATGGTAATAAGCGATGAGAATCTTTCGCTATCTCAAGGTGCTATTCGTGTTAGTGGTTGGAATAGCGTTGATAAATACAATTCTGTTGCTAATATGTATTATCGGGGGCTTGCTAAAAAATACGGCTTTAAACTCGAAACGCCTTTAAACAAACTCTCAGAAGAAGCACGAAATGCACTTCTTTACGGAACAAACGGTGAAAAGTTTGCCGTTCAACGCTCAGAAGCTGCAGGTGGTGGTCGCTATATGACCGATTTTGAGGGTATAGTTAATAATCTTGAGCGTCGTTATCGTGAAACTTCAAGCGAATATGCTCGCCATGAGATTGAAGAATACATGAGCGTTTGCGAGTGTCAGGAGTGCCGTGGTGCAAGATTAAACAAGATATCGCTATCAGTAACTGTCGGTGATTCAAATATTGATCAGGTTAGCAATATGTCGGTGTCGAAAGCTCTATCATTTATTGATGCTTTGAATCTGAATGATAGAGATAAAATGATATCTGACGGTATCCTTAAAGAGATTCGCTCAAGGCTTGGTTTTTTAAATAACGTTGGTCTTAGCTATCTTTCTCTCTCTCGCTCTGCTGCAACCTTGTCGGGTGGTGAGAGTCAGCGAATCCGACTTGCAACTCAAATTGGCTCATCACTTATGGGTGTTATGTATATTCTTGACGAGCCTAGCATCGGCTTGCATCAGCGTGATAATGAGCGCCTTATATCCACTCTTCAGCATCTTAGAGATATTGGCAATACCTTGATTGTCGTTGAGCATGACGAAGATACCATGAGAGCTGCCGATTATATTGTTGACGTTGGCCCCGGTGCAGGCATTCATGGTGGTGAGATCCTATGCTGTGGTACAGTTGACGATATTATTAATTGCGAAAAATCACTGACCGGTGCTTATCTGTCAGGAAGACGCTGTATCCCTGTGCCTCAGAATCGCAGACCCGGTAATGGCCATAAGCTTATATTAAAAGGCTGTGCCCAAAACAATCTAAAAAATTTAGACATAGAGATACCTCTTGGTTTATTTGTTGCTGTAACCGGTGTTTCAGGCTCGGGTAAATCCTCACTTGTTAATGAAATACTCTATAAACGCCTTGTTAATGAGCTTAATGGTGCAAAAATGCGTTACGGTAAGCATAGTGGGGTAGAGGGCTTAGCAGAGCTTGATAAGATTATTAACATTGACCAGTCTCCGATTGGCAGAACTCCCCGTTCAAACCCCGCTACCTATACAGGGGTGTTTAACGATATCAGAGAGATTTTTGCACAGACTAAAGAAGCAAAAATGCGTGGATACGGCAGTAGTCGCTTTTCGTTTAATGTTAAAGGTGGTCGCTGTGAAGCGTGTCAGGGTGACGGTATAGTTAAAATTGAGATGCATTTCTTGCCTGATATTTATGTGCCTTGTGAAGTGTGCGACGGTCATAAATATAATCGTGAGACACTTGAGATAAAATATAAGGGTAAAAATATTTTTGAAGTGCTGGATATGACAATTGAAGAAGCTATGAGCTTCTTTGAAAACGTTCCCAAAATTCACAACAAAATCAAAACACTTTATGACGTAGGTCTTGGTT
>JAZRMJ010000197.1:0-1346 GCA_045647445.1 Acutalibacteraceae bacterium
GGGGCAAAAAACGCAACCAATCCACCGAGCCGACTAAAGAGGATGAAGCCCCAGAGCAAGAATAATTATCTGCCCAACAGCTTGGCGATGGGTGTGCGCCCCACCTTCATAGCCCCCTTGGGGCAAAATTCCTGACAGCAAAAGCAGCGTATACACGCCTTGCGGTCGATGACCGCCTTGCCCTTTTTCATAACGATAGCCTTGGCAGGGCATATCCTGCCACACTCATTACAGCCCACACATTGACTCTTTTTGAGCTTGGGCTTAGAGTTAAGACAGGCACGAAGCACAGCGCCTCGCAGCTTCGCAAAGGCTGAATTACCCGAAAACTGCAGGCTTTTTGACACCTTGATGATATCGAAATCCTTTATCACAAAAGGCTCGATATCGCAGTTGAGCTTGACATCCTCGAGCCTTTCGGGCGCCAACCCTCTGCCGATTGCGGCTTTGAGAGTGGGCACCTCGTCGGGCTTCATACCGATGATGTGGGCGCAAACCCTGTCCAAAAGATGTGGCGAGGCAGAGGCTAACACCGCACCGATGTGTCGTGGTTTGCCTTGAGTTGGGCCGTTACCCTCCATGCCGACGACGGCGTCGGCTATATTAAGGCAGGGCTTAAAATACTCGTCAATATCAACAATCATATTGGCGAAATCGTCGGTGTCGGGATATTTAAAGTGATACTCGGGCTTGATAGTGCCCGGCACAGCGCCAAACATATTTTTAGCTGCGGCTGACATTCCCATCATGCCGTGGCTTTTTAATTTGCAAAAGTTGATAATAACATCTGCCTTGTCGAGATATGCGGTGTATTCAAACTGCCGAGCCACCCTAGCGTCAGGGTGTGTCGCAGTAGCGTGAGAAAAATCACGGTTAAGCTCACCGCCAACCGCTTCAACTGCACTCATCCCTGTTGCAGAATAAACCCTGCCGACGAAGGCTGCGTTGTACAGACCGCCCGGACTGTCACCGATAATAACCCTTGCGCCTCTAAGCTTTAGCATTTTAACCAGAGCGCACAGCATCTCAGGGTGGGTGGTGGCGGCAGAATCGGGTTTCATAAAGGTCACAAGATTAGCCTTGATAATAACCGTCATACCCTCTTTAATAAAATCGAGACCGCCCACAGCGTTAACGGCTGATTCAAGAGCAGCAGCAACCGACTGCTCATTATAATCGTCACAACGGACGATGCTGACATCAAACATAGCTTCACATCCTTTGCTGTAATGATTGTAACACATCAAAAAAATTATTGCCACTAAAACTTGTAAAGCCAAAAAAAGTGTGCTAAACTTTTATTATCTTTGCAAAACTTGGTGTTTTATGATGAAAAAGCTTTCGGT
>JAZRMJ010000198.1:0-2510 GCA_045647445.1 Acutalibacteraceae bacterium
GCGGTTTATTTGCAGATAAAGCAAGACCTTTTGCAAAATTGACACCTACTAAAAGCGCACCGATAAGGCCGGGCGCATAGGTTACTGCAATTGCATCGATATCATCAAGTGTGCAACTTGCATCGGCAAGCGCTTTATCGACCACACCGACGATTGCTTCAGCATGTCTGCGAGAGGCAATTTCGGGCACAACGCCACCATAAATGCGATGCTCAGCCACCTGAGTTGCAACAACGTTTGAAAGTATCTTTCTGCCTTCGGTAACGGCTGCTGCAGTTTCGTCGCACGATGACTCTATTGCTAATATTTTCATAGCTTATTTCAGCTCCTTAACCATTGTATAAGCATCCTCCGTAGGGTGCGAATAAAAACCTCGACGGGTACAAAGGGTGTTATAGCCGCTCTTTTGATAAAGGGCTATAGCTGCCTCGTTTGACACCCTGACATCGAGAACTATATTTAAAACTCCCTTTTCGTGGGCAGATGACTCTGCCTCTTCAAGAAGGCGCCGAGCTACCCCTTGCCTGCGGCACTCGCTGTCGACACAGATAAGCTGCAGATAGCCCTCGTCAAAAGATATTGACACTACTGCAAAGCCGACTGTTTTATCACCTTTTTGGGCGCACAAGACCACCGATTCACGGTCAAATTCGGGCAAAAAGGCAGACTCGCTCCATGAGTCGGCACAGTTGTTTTGGCTTATCGCAGAGAGAAGCGCAGCCTCATCCCGTCTTGCGGGACGAATTGCTATCACAACAATTCCGCCAAAGTTGGGATGGCGGACATCATCTTTTCACGGCAATCTCTGTAAACGTTTATAGCATAGCCATAGGGATCGGGTACACCATTGCCGAAAACGATGGTTTCAAAGCCTGCGGCCTTGAGCATTTCGGCGTGGCCCTCGCTCATGCAGACAATAAGATCGGCTTCGGTTGCAAGAGCTTTATTTATTGGCTTTGCGACATGGTCACTTAGGTCGATACCTATCTCTGAGAGAACCTTAATAGTGTTATCAGAGGCAGGCATACCATAAGCTGCAGCAATGCCTGCGCTATCGGCTATGGCATCGATACCGTTCTCTTTAGCATAATGATTAAACAAAGCCATTGCCATTGGTGAGCGACAGGTGTTGCCTGTGCATATAAACAATACTTTTTTCATTTTAAGCACTCCGTTATTGCTTAGCATCATACCACGTTTTGCCACAATAAACATCGGCAGGCATTGGTACCGAAAGCTTGCAAGCATTTTGCATTTCTTGAGAGAGAATTGCAGATGCTTTGTCGGCATCTCTCTCGCTAGATTCGACTATCAGCTCATCGTGAATCTGCAGAATGAGCCTTGCATCAAGGCCCTCTTGTTTAAGTCGGTGATGGACTCGAATCATTGCTATTTTAATGATATCGGCAGCAGTGCCCTGAATGGGGGCATTTCGAGCCACCCTCTCACCAAAGCCACGCATGATGGCATTGGAGGATTTGAGCTCGGGCAGATAGCGACGTCGGCCGAAAGCCGTTTCGACATAGCCACTCTCTTTAGCGTTTGCAACCACCTTATCCATATATTTTTTAACACCACCGAAGGTGTTTAGATAGCCTTCGATAAATCGTTTTGCATCAGAGAAGGATACACCGATATCCTTTGCCAAAGAGAAAGCTCCGATGCCATAAACTATGCCGAAATTGACTGCCTTTGCGCTGGAACGCATTTGTGGGGTGACAAGTATTTCGGGCACACTGAAAACGCTTGCGGCAGTGGTGGTGTGGATATCGGCTCCGTCATTAAAGGCTGATATCATGGTCTTATCGCCTGAGATGTGAGCGAGCACTCTCAGCTCAATCTGAGAATAGTCGGCATCGCACAGTACTCTACCCTCGGGGGCAGTGAAGAAACGGCGAAACTCTTTGCCCACCTCAGTGCGAACAGGAATATTTTGAAGATTGGGCTCGGTTGAGCTGATTCGACCCGTTCTGGTTTCGGTTTGGTTGAGGGTTGAACGAATGCGACCATCATCCCCTACCGCTTTGATAAGGCCGTCACAATAGGTCGATTTGAGTTTAGCGAGGGTTCTGTATTCGATAAGCTTATCAACAGCAGGGTGTTTATCACGAAGACCCTCAAGCACATCGGCATTGGTCGAGTAGCCGCTTTTTGTTTTTTTGCCTGCAGGAAGGCCTAGCTTTTCAAACAGAGCTACACCAAGCTGTTTGGGTGAATTTAGGTTAAATTCATAGCCTACAAGCTCAAATATTTCACTACGAAGCTGTTCGGTTCTTGCTTCAAGCTTTACACCATATTCGGCAATTGCGTTTGCATCTACGGCAAAGCCGATGCTCTCCATATCGGCAAGAACTCGAGCAAGGGGGATTTCGACGTCGAAAAGCAATGAGTTTTGACCAAGCTCATCTATCTTTTGAGTGAGCAAATCGCAAACTGCTGTAAGCTGAGCTATCTTTGTTAAATCGCCCATATCGGCAGTTGCCACAGAATACTTTTCGGCAAGTCGGATC
>JAZRMJ010000199.1:0-1270 GCA_045647445.1 Acutalibacteraceae bacterium
TCGGCAGCATCGGTGTATCTGAAGCGGTCATAATAAAGCGAACCAAGATAGTAGCAGGCATTAGCCGCTTCATCATCGCTGTCAATAGCAAAGCGAAGCACCGCTATATCCTCAAGCCTTGAGGGGAAGCAGTATCCGCTATTCAATACCTCTGCGGTCTTGATGAATGCTGTAGCATCGCCACCGAGCTTATCGGTGCAATATGCCTTATAATACTCCACAAGCGGATACTGACCGTCATAAAGGTCAAGGGTATAGAGAGCGTCATCAAACATCCCTGCCTTGATATAGTCACAAGTGACATCGAGAATATTCTCTGCCTTTAACTTAAATTGATCTATATCCTCTGCATTGTTGACAAAGTTAGAAAGCTCTATCTTTGCGAAGAGATCAAGCGCATCATCCTTGGCGTTATCAAGGGCAAGCTTTTTGGCCGCTTTTTTGTCAATTCGGCGCAAAATTGCCGTTTTGAGGTTTTGAGCCTTGATGTGACCCTTGTTGAGTCCAATCGATTCGTCGAGCTTTTCGAGTGCGTCTACATACTGCCCGTTGATGCAGTCAATGCAGGCAAGCTCAAACATCGCCGCACTGCGGTGATTATAGTTCCAAGCCGCTCTGTATAGGATATCGTATGCCTCATCGAAGCGACCGAGGAATTCGAGCGCTACACCCTTAAGATAGAAGGCTTCTGTGTCGGTCGGGTGCTGATTTCGCACTGTAAGGCGCTTGATAGCAACATCGCAATACTCAACACAGCGCTCAAACTCGCCGTTTTTGAGGCACAGCCTCGCCATAGAGGTGTTGCAACGGATATCACCTGCATCACGCCTGATGCCCTCAAGATAATAATCCTGCGGACGGTAGTTGTGCTGTTTATATTGCTCGAGGTGATAGCCGTTGATATAAAGCTCTTCGACCGTTTCGATCTCACTCGGACGCTTGACCGGCTGTCTTGGCTCGATGGGGGTCTTTTGACCTCTGATATAAGGCTTGTAAGAAACAAGCACTTTGCCATCACTGTCTGTGAGTGACACAGTAATGTCATTGTATTGTGCATCGCCAACATCTACCGTCTTGATATAAGATACATCGGGGGTCATATTGCAGGTTTCGGTGAATATCACCTTGTCGTCGGTTGAAACAGTAACGGTTGCATTGTTAAACACACCGGTGACATTAAAGCCGACATAAAGCCCGTCATCGGTCATATTCATATTCATTGCGGCATCAATGGTCGCATTCTTGATTTCGCCGATATCTCTGATAGGAT
>JAZRMJ010000200.1:0-2156 GCA_045647445.1 Acutalibacteraceae bacterium
ATTTACCGCTGTCTACAATTGCACCTCCTACAGCCGCACCATGTCCGTCCATATACTTAGTGGTGGAATGGGTAACAATATCTGCTCCCCACTCAAAAGGACGGCAGTTAATAGGTGTTGCAAAGGTATTATCAATAATAAGTGGAACACCGTGAGCATGGGCAGCATCAGCAAAACGCTGAATATCAAGCACGGTCAATGCAGGATTAGCAATGGTCTCACCAAACACAGCTTTAGTGTTGGGCCTGAAAGCTGCTTCAAGCTCCTCATCCGAGCAATCGGGTGAAACAAAGGTAAAATCAATGCCCATTCTCTTCATTGTAACTGCGAAGAGATTGAAGGTACCACCATAAATGGTAGATGATGATACAACGTGATCACCACACGAAGCAATATTAAACACTGAATAGAAGGATGCTGCCTGACCTGAGGCTGTCAGCATAGCAGCAGTACCACCCTCAAGCTCACAAATTTTTGCAGCAACAGTATCACATGTAGGGTTCTGAAGTCTTGAATAAAAATAGCCAGAAGCCTCAAGATCACAGAGCTTGCCCATATCTTCACTAGTTGCATATTTAAAGGTTGTGCTTTGAATAATCGGAACCTGTCTTGGCTCACCATTACCCGGTGTATAACCACCTTGAACACATTTAGTTTCAATTCTGTAGTCACTCATAATAATACTCCTTAAATAAAATAAACTCGCCTCAAGAAAAAACTTGAGACGAGATAAATCCCGCGGTACCACTCAAATTACAGCAAACGCTGTCACTCAGGTTCTAACAAACCTTATGCCTTAACGCGGCCACACGCAACACCCTACATATCGAATGTTGAGCTCAAAAGTCATAGGCTTTGTTACGGACTTATCTGCGACTTTCACCAGCCGTCGCTTCTCTTTGCATAAGGCTCGTAACGCCCTCTTTATCACAGCTTTTTTAATAATATAACAGAGATTAAACGCTTTGTCAACATCTAAAATTTGCATTAAAAAATCGACAAGGAATTAACCTTATCGATTTTGGAGCGGGTGATGGGAATCGAACCCACGTGTTCAGCTTGGAAGGCTGACATTCTACCATTGAACTACACCCGCATATCTGCGACGGGAGTTATTTTAACATAACCCCCGCCTTGTGTCAAGTACTTTAAGCGAATTTATATAGAAGAAACTGATATTTTTTCTTGATCACTATCAACAGCAATACCCATTATTGTTGACTCCGCATTATCAATTAATATCGTTGCAATCTTATCCTCAACCACTTTGCGAATTACTCGTCTGAGGTCACGAGCTCCCCTATTTCCATTACCGGCGAGCTTTGCAAGCGTTTTACAAGCTTTGTCAGTAAACTTAAAGGTTATTCCCTTCTCTGCTAAAACAGGAGTAAGCTCATTAAGCATAATTGCGGCAATCTTAACGAGGTCATCTGATTTTAGAGGTGAAAAGACAATTATCTCATCAATTCTGCCTAAAAACTCAGGTCTGAGGAATTGCTCAAGCGCTTTGATTACCTTTTCACGAACCATATCGGCATCAGTTTTGCCAAAGCCCATAGAGCCGGATTTTTCATTGCTACCTGCATTAGAGGTCATAATGATAATGGTGTTTTCAAAGTTAACGTTTCTACCTTGAGCATCAGTTATGCGACCATCATCAAGAATCTGAAGCAGAATATTTAAAACGTCAGGGTGAGCCTTTTCAATCTCATCAAGCAAAAGAACTGAATATGGTTTACGTCTTACCTTTTCGGTCAACTGACCGGCTTCGTCATATCCTACATATCCGGGAGGAGCACCAATTATTCTTGAAACCGAATGCTTCTCCATAAATTCAGACATATCAAGTCTAATCAAAGTTTCCGGTGTATCAAAAAGCTGATTTGCAAGCTCCTTAACAAGCTGTGTTTTGCCAACACCGGTAGGACCTACAAAGATAAACGATGCCGGTCTGCGATGAGGACTGATTTGAACTCTAGAGCGTCTGACAGCTGCGCAAAGCTCTTCAACAGCTTCATTTTGACCGATTATTCTCTCTTTAATGCTTGACTCTAAACCTGCTAGCTTAGTGAGATTGCTTTCTTTAATCTTTGAAGCAGGAATACCTGTCCACAACTCGATAACCTTTGCAAGGTCATCAATCGTCACCTTGTTTT
>JAZRMJ010000201.1:0-1648 GCA_045647445.1 Acutalibacteraceae bacterium
TTCGTCAGGCTATGAAGATATTCACAACCGCCGTTAAAATAGCCACGATCGAGATGCTGCTCGAGCAGGGCCTATGCGCTAAAAACGGTTAATTCATTTTGTACAGAATTTAACTTAAAACAAATTGACTTTTGAGTTAACTTCTAATATAATGGATATGTTAACGGCGTGCTGCGCCGTATAATAAAGTTAAGGAGGATAGGCCAATGAAAAGGCTGAGCAAACTTTGGGTTTTCATTGTTGCCATACTGATATTCGCGCTGACCTTTACCGCGTTTTTCGGTGTTGAAAACTACTACGGCGACAAGCATCTTGTCTATTTCAAGAGCGCCAACGATATCCGCTGGGGTATCGACATTCAAGGTGGTGTTGAGGCTGTTTTCTCTCCCGAAAACGTCAACACTGCAAAGGTAACTCAAAAGCAGCTTGAATCTGCTAAAGAGATTATCGACAAACGACTTATCAACAAGGGTATCACCGACTATGAGACCAGCGTTGATATGGCAAACAAACAGATTATAGTTCGCTTCCCCTGGCAAGCTGGTGAGCAGGATTATGACGCAGCAAGCGCAATAGGCGAGCTGGGTAACACTGCCGTGCTCGAATTCTGTGGCGGCAGTACATACGATAAAAACAACGTTTTGCTTTCAGGCTCCGACGTTGCTTCTGCTTCAGCCGAGGTTAGAGACGGCGCACCCTACGTTAAGCTTGATCTTACAAATTCGGGTCGCTCCAAGTTTGCCTCTGCTACCAAGAAGTATCTTAACCAGCAGATTGCAATCTGTATGGACGGTATGGTCATCTCTGCTCCCACTGTTAACGACGTTATCCCCAACGGTGAGGCTACCATAACAGGCCCCGATTATGACGGCTGTGTTGAGCTTGCCAACACCATTAACGCAGGTTCGCTCCCCTTCAAGCTGACTGTTGACGATTCAAAGCTTCAGGTTATCAGCGCAACCCTCGGTAATGAGGCTCTGAGCGCAATGCTCATCGCAGGCATTATCGCATTCGCAGCTATCTGCATTCTTATGATTGCAAGATACCGTTTGCCCGGTGCTGTTGCATCTATCGCTCTTGCAGGTCAGGTTGCCGGCATGGTTGCTTGCTGCTCTGGCTTCTTCCCCGATGCAAACGGCTTTACCCTCACAATACCTGGTCTTGCAGGTATGATTCTCTCAATCGGTATGGGTGTTGACGCCAATGTTATTACTGCTGAGCGTATCACCGAAGAGATGAGAGCAGGCCGTCCCATCAGCAACGCCATCAAAACCGGTCATAAGCATGCGATGTCGGCTATTATAGACGGTAACATCACCAACGTGCTTGTTGCTATCGTGCTTATGGGTTGCTTCGGCCCGTCCGACAACATCTTTGCAAAGATATTCAGCCCCGTTATCGGCATGTTTGGTGCATCAGTTTCAGGTGCCGTATATTCATTCGGTTATACCCTTTTGATGGGTGTTATATTCAACTTTATCATGGCTGTTTTCGCTTCAGAGATTATGCTCTCAAGCCTTGCTAAGTTTAAGTGCATGAGAAAGCCGTGGCTCTACGGAGGTGTTAAGAATGCTGAAGAATAAAATCGAATTTGGCGGCAATCTTAAAAAATGCCAGATTATCTCCTGCGCTATCATTCTTATCGGCC
>JAZRMJ010000202.1:0-3918 GCA_045647445.1 Acutalibacteraceae bacterium
TTAGCTCCTCCTATAATATCTTCTAAACGGTCGATACCGTATTTATCCATAACCTCAGGCAAGCGCTCTATAATATCGCGACAAACATAAGGATCAATAAGATTAGCTGCACCAATCTCAACTGCTGTTGCACCAGCAAGCATCATCTCTATAACATCCTCAGCAGTGGAAACACCACCCATACCAACAACGGGGATATTAACTGCGTTTGCAACCTGATAAACCATTCTTACCGCTACGGGGAAGATTGCGCTGCCGGAAAATCCACCCATCTTGTTTGCAATGACGGGCTTTTTAGTTTTAAGATCAATTCTCATTCCGAGAAGTGTGTTAATTAGGCTAATACCATCTGCACCAGCAGCTTCACATGCTTTAGCAATAGAAACAATATCGGTAACGTTAGGTGAAAGCTTGATAATAACAGGCTTAGTAGTAACTGCTTTAACAGCTTTAGTTACTTCAGCAGCAGCCTCAGGTGAGGTACCAAAGCTCATACCACCTCCGTGAACGTTGGGGCAGCTTACATTGACCTCTAGCCAACCAACCTGCTCGCAATCGTTTAAGCGCTGGCAGGTATAAGCATAATCCTCTATTGAGAAGCCACTAACGTTTGCCATAACCTTTTTATCAAAGCAGGTTTTAAGCTTAGGTAATTCCTCTAAAATTACCTTTTCAACACCTGGGTTTTGAAGGCCAACGGCATTAATCATGCCTGCAGTGCATTCAGCAATTCTAGGTGTAGGATTGCCGAATCTGGGGTCACGGGTTGTGCCTTTGAAAGAGAAGGTGCCAAGAATATTAATATCAAAAAGCTCAGCAAATTCATAGCCATAACCAAAGGTGCCACTAGCAGGGATTATGGGATTGTCCATCTCTATACCACAAAGGTTGACGTTTAATCTTGCCATAAAATCTCCTCCTTTGTAAGTACGGGACCATCTTTGCATATGCGCTTGTTGCCTGTAATAGTCTTGCATGAGCAACCCATGCAAGCACCAAAGCCACAGCCCATGCGCTCTTCAAAGCTCATCTGACCTGAGGTAGATGAAGTCTTATAAATAGCCTTAAGCATAGGCTCAGGACCACAAGTGTAAAAATAGGTGTAATCAATCTCGCTCATCAGGTTAGTTACAAAGCCTTTAGTGCCGTATGAGCCATCGGCAGTAGCGACATAAACGTCTGCGCCTAAAGCCTTAAACTCATCCTCATAGAATATCTCTGATTTAGTGTTAAATCCGAGAACTACACTAACTTTTTTGCCCTTAGCAATTAACTGCTTTGCAAGCATATAAAGAGGAGGCACACCAACGCCACCACCGAGCAACAAGGGGCGCTCACCTGATACTGAAAGATCATATCCGTTACCAAGACCTGTGAGCACGTCAAGTTGACCTTCGGTCAGCTTAGCCATTGCTTCGGTGCCCTTTCCAACGACCTTGTATATGATTGTAACGGTAGTATCGTCACAATCGCACACAGAAATGGGGCGACGAAGGTAAAATCCATCAAGTTTAATATTGATAAACTGACCCGATGCAGTTATATCAGAAGTATCACCCTCAAGAACCATTTTCATAACGTTGTCGGTGAGGGGGATATTCTGTTTGATAGTAAACAAACTCTGTTTCATATTGACTCCTTATGCATCAATGGTTGAAATAGTGATTGTTGTCTCTTCTAAAACGTCAAGCAATACTCTAACAGTATCAAGAGCGGTAAACATAGTTACATTGTTTTCTGTAGCGTAACGGCGAATCTGATAGCCGTCGCTCTCCTGCCCTGCTCCACCGATATCACGGGTGTTAATAACGTAGGCTATATGACCCTGACGCAGTGCCTCGTGAATTTCATCGCTACCATCACTAATCTTAGAAAGAATGTGGGTGCGAATACCATTCTGCTTAAGGAATTCAGCAGTACCTGAAGTAGCCTGAATGTTAAAACCAAGATTATAGAACCGACGAATGAGAGGCAAAGCTTCTTGTTTGTCTTTATCGGCTATAGTAGCGAACACGGTACCATAGTTCTGCAAATGCATACCTGAAGCCTGCAGAGCCTTATAAAGAGCGCGATTGAGCTTATCATCATAGCCAATTGCTTCGCCGGTAGACTTCATTTCGGGTGAAAGATAAGCATCAAGACCATTAATCTTGTTAAATGAGAATACAGGCACCTTAACATACCAACGGTTCTTCTCGTCGGGATAAATATTGAATATTCCCTGCTCCTTAAGGCTCTTGCCGAGAATAACCTCGGTAGCGATATCAGCAAGGCTGTAACCTGTTGACTTTGAAAGAAACGGAACAGTACGAGATGAACGGGGATTAACCTCAATGATAAATACGTTTTCATCTTCATCAACAATAAACTGAATGTTGTAAAGGCCGATAATTCCAATGCCAAGACCAAGTTTCTTAGCATACTGAAGGATAATACCCTTAACCTTATCAGAAATACTGAAGGTGGGATATACGCTTATTGAGTCACCACTGTGAATACCGGTGCGCTCAACAAGCTCCATAATGCCGGGAACAAATACATCCTTACCGTCGCAGATAGCGTCAACCTCAACCTCTTTGCCCTGAATGTATTTATCAACAAGAACAGGCTTATCCTCGTCGATTTCAACAGCAGTCTTAAGGTAGTGACGAAGCTGATCCTCGTTAGCAACAATCTGCATAGCACGTCCACCCAAAACAAAGCTGGGTCGAACAAGAACAGGATAGCCAATCTCACTTGCTGCTTTAATGCCATCTTCGATCTTGGTAACAGCTCTGCCCTTAGGCTGAGGAATATCGAGACTCTTAAGAACCTTCTCAAAGCTGTCTCTGTTTTCGGCACGCTCAATTGCTTCGCAGTCGGTACCAATCATCTTAACGCCACGATCAACAAGAGGCTGAGCAAGGTTAATTGCAGTCTGACCACCAAGAGAAGCAATAACACCCTCGGGTTTCTCAAACTCGATAATGTTAATAACGTCTTCGGTAGTGAGAGGCTCAAAATAGAGCTTATCGGCAGTAGTATAGTCGGTTGAAACGGTTTCGGGGTTATTATTAATGATAATAGCCTCGTAACCTGATTTTTTGATGGTAGTAACGGCATGAACGGTTGAATAGTCAAACTCAACACCCTGACCGATACGGATAGGACCTGCACCGAGAACAACAATCTTCTTTCGGTCGGTCAGAACTGAAGCGTTCTCACCGGTGTAAGAAGAATAGAAATAAGGAATATAGGCATTGGTGTGGCAGGTATCGACCATTTTAAATACGGGGAAAAGCTTTGCTTCTTTTCTCATATTGAAGATATCAATTTCGCTACAATCCCAAAGCTTTGAAATGAACTTATCGCTATACCCCATCTTTTTAGCTTCAGTAAGGGTTTTGATATCATTTTTATTCTGCTTAATTACAGCTTCCATATCAACTATTCTCTTGATAGTTTCAAGGAAGTAGCGGGTAATCTGAGTAATTTCAAATAAGGTTTCAACCGAGGTACCACGGCGGAACAGCTCTGCAATGGCAAACACATTGTCATCCTTAAACTTCTTGATGTAATCGAGAAGCTCCTCAGTTGTCATAGAATCAAACTTAGCAAGGTGGAAGTGATATGCACCTGTCTCAAGTGAGCGAACCGACTTGAGCAAGCACTCTTCGAGAGTGGTACCAATACCCATAACTTCACCGGTTGCCTTCATCTGAGTGCCCAAGGTGTTGGGAGCAGATGCAAACTTATCAAACGGGAATCTGGGAAGCTTTGCAATAACGTAGTCAAGGCGAGGCTCAAATGCTGCATTAGTGTTTGCAATAGCAATATCCTCAAGAGCCATACCAACTGCAATCTTTGCAGTTACACGAGCAATGGGGTAGCCACTAGCCTTAGATGCAAGAGCTGATGAACGTGAAACACGGGGGTTAA
>JAZRMJ010000203.1:0-2502 GCA_045647445.1 Acutalibacteraceae bacterium
GTAGTTTTACCACAACCTGTCGGGCCGACAATCGCAACGTGCTGACCTTGCTTAATGTTAATAGATAGATTCTCTATAAGCTTACGCTCAGGAGTGTAAGAAAAGCTAACCCCCTCAAACTCAACGTCACCGCTAATATCGGTTAAGGTTGTAGCGTTATCAGCATCAGGCTTTTGATCAGGCAAATCAACATATTGAAATATTCGGTCTGCACAAGCAAAAGCGTTTTGAAGCTCGGTAATAACACCTGAAATCTCATTAAACGGCTTAGTGTATTGGTTAGCGTAGTTTAAAAAGCAGGTTAAAAGGCCCACAGTAAATGCAGGTGAATTAATAACGGCAATCGCTCCAACGGCTGCAACACAAGCATATACAACCGAGTTAACAAAACGGGTGCAAGGATTTGTAAGGGATGAATAAAATACAGCTTTTAAAGAAAATTTTTGCAAACGCTTGTTTATATCATCAAAGCGTTCTAAATTGTTTTCTTCTTGACAAAAAGTGCGCACAACCTTTAAATTGCCAACCATCTCATCGACTAAAGCTGTTTGCTCAGCTCTGACCTCGGATTGTTTTTTAAACAATGAATAGGTGCGACTGGAAATAAATCTTGCTACAAAGAGCGATAACGGAGTAATGAACACCACAACGCAAGCAATAATCCAGTTATAGTATAGCATTATCGCAAGCGTGCCTACAATTGTCATAACACCCGTAAGAAGCTGAGAAAAGCCCATAATAAGACCATCAGCAACCTGGTCAACATCTGATGCAGTAAGGCTCAAAATAGAGCCATGTGGATGTGAGTCAATATAGCTCAAATCGAGTTTTTGAGTTTTGCTGAATATTGCAGCTCTTAAATCTCTCACGCAGCTATAAGCAATAGAATTGTTGCAGATAGACATAAACCATTGCGTTAAAGCAGCTAAGGCTACCAGTTTCAAAATAATTGTTATATTCTCTGCAAGTTCTGAAAAATCAATCGATTTAGCGACTGTTATGGAGTCGATAGCGTTGCCTATAAGCACAGGGATAATTAACACAAACGCTACTTGAATGAGGGCTAAAATTACTGATATAGTAAATCTGAATTTGTATTTGCCGATAGTTTTTAAAACTCGTTTGAAGGTGCTTTTATTCATGACTGCACCTCCTCTTGCTTTTCGAACTGTGAAAAATAAATTTCGTTATAAACAGAGCAATTCTCTAAAAGCTCAGAATGTGTGCCATAGCCTACCTGCTGACCATCATCAAGCACGATGATTTTATCGCAGTTAAGCAGTGAAGATGCTCTTTGCGAAACTATAAACACTGTTGTATCGGTCAGTTTGCTAATATCAGCTCTTAACGCTGCATCTGTAGCATAATCAAGAGCTGATGAGCTGTCATCTAAAATTAAAATTGCAGGCTTTTTAACTAATGCACGAGCAATAGTAAGACGCTGTCTTTGACCACCTGAAAGATTGCGTCCCCCCTGCTCTATTATTTCATCCAGACCATTCTTTTTTGATGAAACAATGTTTTCAGCTTGAGCAGATTTAATTGCATCCATAATCATTGTATCATTGGCGTTTTCATTACCCCAGCGAATATTGTCTCTAATTGTGCCATGGAACAAAACTGCTTTTTGTGGTACGATGCCTATAGATTGCCTCAAAGCGTCGTTTTGCCAATCATAAACATCCAAACCAGATACAGTCACTTTGCCTCTTGTAGGCAAATATAATGCAGATATCAGGTTGATTAGAGTGGTTTTGCCTGAGCCTGTTCCACCGATGATACCGATTTTGTCACCTTTATTTGCTACAAAGCTGATATTAAACAGAGATTCAGTGCTTGCACCATCATATTTAAACGATACGTTGTTAAATTCAACAAGACCGCTGTTTTCGACCGTTTCAGTGCCAACGTTTGTGCCTGATGTATCGGTGCTCATAACCGATTGAATACGATTTGCACATGCAACCGATTTAGTAACGGTTATTATAAGGCTTGCAAACTTAATTAGCTCAACAAGTATTTGTGACATATAGTTATAAAGTGCAACCAATTCACCACTTGAAAGGCTACCGTTATCGATCATTACAGCACCTTTTTTGAGTAAAATGATAACACCAATATTGATAATCACATAGGTCATTGGATTCATAAGAGCAGAAACCATTCCTACCCTTTTTTGGAACAAATCAAGTGAATTGTTGTGATTATCAAACTCATTTAGCTCGGCAATTTCACGCCTAAAAGCTCTGATAACTCTGATACCACTCAAATTTTCCCTGGAAATACCGATAATGCCATCAATCTTTGATTGCACCTTCTTGTATAACGGAATGGTAACGAGCATTAATGCTAAAACCACAACCATTAACACAGGAATTACAACAGCAAAAATAATTGCTGCCTTAGAGTTGACGGTAAACGCCATAATCATTGCGCCAAAAACTACAAAAGGTGACCTCAGAAGCAGTCTCAGCACAAGATTGATGCCTGTTTGAACGTGAT
>JAZRMJ010000204.1:0-6774 GCA_045647445.1 Acutalibacteraceae bacterium
TCTATTGTTTCTTCACTGCTTGTTATCTTTTTGTGTTTGCCTTTTCATGAGTTCGCTCATGCCTTTGTTGCTAACAAAATGGGGGATCCTACTGCTCGTCATATGGGCAGACTCACAGCCAATCCCTTTGTCCATATCGACTATATTGGAGCGCTGATGATTCTTTTAGTTGGCGTTGGATATGCAAAACCTGTTCCGGTTAATCAATATAACCTTCGTAGCCCTAAAAAAGATATGGCTTTAATTGCTCTTGCTGGGCCTGTTGCTAATATTTTGATGGCATTTGTTTTGTTACTGTTATGTCATATTATTAGTCTGATTGTTACTCTTGTTGGTAGCTTGGCTTTTCTTCAGATATCGGCCTATGTTATTTCTATTCTGGCGCTAGCTGCTCAGATAAACGTTATGCTGGCAGTGTTTAATCTTATTCCGATTCCACCACTTGATGGTTCTCGAATTTTGTTTGCTTTTGCACCCGATAAAATATACTACACTATTCAAAGATACGAGCAGTTTATTATTATCGGAGTATACGTTTTAATATTTAGTGGTGTATTGGATAAGCCTATCTATTTCGCTTCCGATTGGCTTATCTTTGCGCTTAACTTTGTTGCATCCTTCCCATTTAATTTGATTTATAGCTTTATTTGATAACTTGTGTGAGGTTTTGTTAATGGACGCTATCTGTTATAAGATTGCGGATTTTGAGGGGCCACTTGATTTGCTTTTAACCCTCATATCTAAAAACAAAATGAATATTTACGATATAAACATAAGCGAGCTATTGCGCCAATATATGGAGCAGATTGATCTGTTTAAAGAAAACAATATGGACGTAGCAAGTGAGTTTTTAGAGATGGCTGCAAGACTCGTTTATATCAAGTCTGCAATGCTGCTGCCAAAGTATGATGACGATGTTGACCCAAGAGCAGAGCTTGCGGGTGAACTGCTTGAGTATCAAGTGTGCAAAGATATGGCGCAAAAGTTCTCTCAGATGACAGAGGGCTTTGACCGTTTTGTTCGCACCCCTATGAAGATTGAGGCTGATAAATCATATCAGCGCAGTCATGAATCGAACGAGCTTATAATCGCTTATATGAATGCAGTTGGCAGAGGTATGCGCAAGCTACCACCGCCTGCTGAGCATTTTACTCCTCTTGTTGCTAAAAAGATTGTTTCAGTTTCGAGCAGGGTAGTTTACGTGCTTCGTAATTTGCGTCAGAATGCAAAGGTTCGTTTTTCATCTCTGTTTGAAAAGGCAGAGAGCCGAAGTGAGCTTGTTGCAACCTTCCTAGCTGTGCTAGAGCTTATTAAAACTCGTCGTGTTCGTGCCGATGGTATGAATAACGACCTTTCATTATCAATGTGTTCGGAGGTGACCGATGTTGAAGAATAATGAACTTAAAAAGTCATTTGAAGCGTTAGTGTTTGCATCGGGTGAGCCTCTGCCGACAGAGCGTGCATGTGCAATACTGGAATGCAACGAGAAACAGCTTAACGAAGTTGCAAAGGCTTTATCTGATGAGCTGAAAGATCGTGATAGCGCGCTAAGCTTAATTAAGTTAAATGATAGCTGGCAGCTTACCACCCAGCCTCAGTTTGCTTCTCAAATCAGACAGATGCTCGAGATTCAGCGCAACACTCTATTATCTCAGGCTGCTTTTGAGGTGCTCGCTGTGGTTGCATATAATCAGCCTGTAACAAAATCATTTGTTGAGCAGGTGCGTGGTGTTGACTGCTCGGGCGTTATTTCATCGCTGATTGAGAAGAATCTTATCGAAGAGAGAGGCAGACTTGAGCTACCGGGTAGACCTCTTATTTATGGCACAACTGATCGCTTTTTGCGCTGCTTTTCGTTAGAATCTCTTGCTGATTTGCCACCTCTGCCTGAGCGTGAGGATGAGCAAGGCGATGATAAAACTAATACAGAAAATGCAGAGGTTAATGAGATTAGTCAACCCGAGTAAACAGATTAAATACTTTATCGCTGTTAATAATAACCTTATAGGTTTATCAAATAATTCAAATTATTAAAGGATGGTGCTGATTATGAGTGAGAGCTCTATCAAAGGTATTATGGATGTTACTATGGAAAAGGTTCGTGCAATGTGCGATGCCGATACCGTTATCGGTAAGCCTATTCAAACGTCCGAGAATCTTACCATTATACCTGTATCAAAGGTATCTTATGGATTTGCATCAGGTGGTTCAGATTTTCCCACCAAGGGTGGCTCAGCTGCTTTCGGTGGCGGTGGCGGTGCAGGCATGACTATTACTCCTACTGCATTTATCGTTGTTAACGGCAATGATGTTCGCATGCTTCAAATCAGCAGCAAACCTGATGCCGCTGACAAGGCTATATCTATGGTTCCTGAGCTTATCGATCGTATTACAGCTCTGTTTAAAAAAGACGATAATCAAGACTAAACTAATAAAATTTAAAGTCCTCGCATAATTATCTATTTATAGATTAGTTATGTGAGGGATGTTCTTGAAAAAAATTATATTTGCTATATTTATCATTTTGGTTTCTTTAGTCTTTTTTATAGGTGCAACCAATGTGCCTGTTCGAGAGATGTGCCATGTTTCTGCAAAACATGCTGTTATTGTTGAGTTAACAAGTGCAAGATTGATTAGCGGCAAGAATCATTTTGAGCGCACCAGTATGGCTAGCACCACAAAAATAATGACGGCATTGCTGCTGTGCGAAACGGCAGATTTAGATAAAGAAATAACGGTAACTGAATCCATGGTTAAGGTTGAGGGGACCTCAATGGGTTTGATGGCAGGGGATAGAGTAGATTATCGAGATTTGCTTTATGGCTTGTTGCTTGCATCAGGCAATGATGCTGCCAATGCTACTGCAATTTCTTTAGCTGGTTCAATACATGATTTTGCTGTCATGATGAATAATCGTGCAAAGCAAATTGGCATGAAAAACACAAACTTTGTAACACCATCGGGTCTTGATGATGATAATCATTATTCAACGGCCTATGATATGGCGCTGCTTGCTTGTGAAGCGATGAAAAATCCTGAATTTGCAAAAGCATGCTCTTCTCAATATACTACTGTAGAATATGGTAATCCACCCTTTAGACGACGGCTAAAAAATCATAATAAGCTTCTAAAAATGTATGAAGATTGCGTTGGAATAAAAACAGGGTTTACAAAAAAATCAGGTAGATGCCTTGTGAGCTGTGCTGTCAAAGACGGCAAAGGGATTGTTGCCGTCACGCTTAACGCTCCTGATGATTGGAATGACCATATTCGTATGCTCGATTATGGCATGAATCAGCTTGAGTCAAGAAAGTTGACAATACCAAATATTGATCGACTTAATGTAATCGGTGGGTTAACTCAAAAGCTAGAGTTAACAGCTAAAGCTCCAACAGTTTCTCTCTTGCCTGAAGATTTTGAGCATATTAAGACTAATGTTAGAGTTCAAAAGCTTGTATTTGCTCCAATTGACAAGTCAGAGAGTATTGGCTATATTGAATGGGAGTTATACGGCAAAGTGATTGCTGCAGCTGAATTAAAAGCAACAAACGATATTGATATAGCAGAAAAAACTATTAAACGAGATATAAAATATTGGATCAAGCAGTTGATATCTGCTTGAGGATAGAGGATTTATGGCAAAATTAGTTAGACTTCAAAAGTATTTGTCGGAGTGTGGTGTCGCTTCGAGAAGAAAGTCCGAAGAGCTTATCGTAGCAGGTTCGGTCAAGATTAATGGTGTCAAAGCAATTTTAGGTGATAAGGTTGACCCGTTTAAAGATAAGGTTACCGTTAAGGGCAAACCTGTGCGAAAAATAGATCAAAAGGTCTATTTGATGTTGCACAAGCCTCGTGGTTTTATTACAACCATGTCGGATGAGCAGGGCCGTAAGTGCGTTGCTGACCTAACTGAGGATGCACCACAAAAGGTTTACCCTGTCGGTAGATTAGACCGTGATTCTGAGGGCTTATTGCTAATGACCAATGACGGTGAGTTCTCAAACCTTATGATGCACCCGAGATCTCACGTTTCTAAGACATATCGCGTAACCGTTAGACCTCCTGTTACTGAGCAGATGCTTGACACCCTTGCAGCAGGTATTGTGATTGACGGACGTCGCACAGCACCGTGCGAGGTCGAAATAATCGAGAAGGATGATAATCGAATTGTTCTTCGATTTGTGCTCTATGAAGGTCGAAATAGAGAAATCAGGCGTATGTGTGAGGCAGTAGGTCTTGAGGTTGCTCGACTAAAGCGTGTTGCTATTGATACTTTGAAGCTTGGTATGCTCCCACAAGGTAAATGGCGCGAGCTATCGGAGCAAGAGGTAAAGCGTCTGATTATAAACGCAACCAAAACTAACTATGATGAATCTCAGCCGTCAGGAGGGAAGAGCAATGGTAACAGTCAAACCTTTAAAAGACGCAGATAGTATTAGCCAAATGTTTGATGCACACAGCATCGAGCTGTGTGACGGTGCAGTTGCTATGATTGCTGTTGAGGGTGATAAAGAGGTTGGCTCAGCTGTTTTTTCAATGATTGGCACCGAGCTTACCGTTTTGTCTGTCAAATACCCTAAAGAGGATATCTATATTTGCGATCTTGTTTCTCGTGCAGTCATGAATTATGGTGTTAATCGTGGAGCAATGTTTTGCGAGATAGTGCCTACAGCCCCTGTCAAAGAGTTTTATCTGCTTGGATTTATAAAAAGTGTTGATGAAACATCTATTGATATAATTAAAACATTCACAATGTGTACAAAGTGTAAAAATAATTAATTAAACACTTGCTGTTTAATTATATATGTGATAAAATTATCTAAAATTTGCTAATTTATCGGAGGTATTAGTATGAGTGTTGATTCGCTGGCAAAAGAGCGAATCCGTGCTTTGTTTGATGACGGCTTGTTCACAGAGCTTGATCGTCTCGGTTGCGACAGCGTTGTAACCGCATACGGCATGGTTAACGGCTCCCCCTGTTATGCTTTTTCGCAAAATATTGAATCTGACGGTGCTGCTATGTGCTCAGCTCAGGCTGCAAAGATTGGCAGAGTGTATGCACTTGCTGAAAAGACAGGTTGCCCCGTAGTTGGAATTTTTGATTCTAACGGTGCAAAAATGACCGATGGTATCGGTGCTGTATCTGCATTTTCAGATTTAATTGCTGCTTCTGATCGCCTTTCGGGCGTTGTTCCTCAGGTTGCTGTTATTGCCGGCACCTGTGCCGCTTCTGCTGCTATTTGGGCTCAGTGCTCAGATGTTGTTGTTATGGCTAAGGATGCTGAGCTGTTTGTTACTGCTCCTTATCTTGTTGGTGGTGAAGCCGGTAGCGCTGATGCCTCTGTTGCAAACGGCACTGCTCATATTGCTTGCGATTCTGCTAATGATGCAGTTATGACTGCACGTGACGTTCTCGCATTCCTTCCTGCTAACAATATTAGTTGCCCTGCAGAAACCGATTGCGTTCCTGCTGTTGGCGCTTTCCCTGCTGCAGATGCAAGCTCTGCCATTGCTGCTCTTGTTGACGATGGTAGTGTAACTGAGCTTAGAAAGGGCTTTGGCTCTGACTCAGTTACTGCCTTTGCTCGTATTGCCGGTGCAAGCGTTGGTGTTGTGGCAGCATTCGGCAAGCTCACTGCTAATGATTGCGCAAAAATTGCTTCTTTTGTTGGCCTTTGCGATGCATTCTCAATTCCTGTTATTAACCTTATTGATACTGAGGGTTACGAGTCAACTGCTGATAGTGAGCTTGAGGGCAATGCTAAGGCTGCTGCAATTCTCACAAAAGCTTATGCTAATGCAACCTGCGTTAAGATTTCTGTTGTGCTAGGCAAAGCATATGGCCCAGTATTCATGACCCTTGCAGGCAAATCAGCCGGTGCTGATATGGTGTTTGCTGTTGAAAACGCCGTAATTTCATCCCTTGCTCCCGAAGCTGCAAGCGCTATCATCTATAATGATCGCATCTTAGCAGGGGAGGACAAGCAGGTTGTTCTTGCTGACTACCTTAAAAATGATGCTTCTGCTGAGGTAGCCGCTTCAATTGGCGCTATTGATGACGTTATCTCTGCAAGCGACGTTTGTGGTCGTGTTATCGGCGCTATCGACATTTTGGCTTCTAAGCGTGTTACCACTCTTGAGAAAAAGCACGTCGTGCTCTCATTTTGATTAAGAAAGGTTGATTGAATTATGAAACAGCTTAAAATCACCGTTAACGGTAAGACATATGACGTTCAGGTTGAAGAAGTAGGCGCAGTAGCTGCTGCTTCTGCTCCTGTTGCAGCTCCCACTGCTGCTCCTGCCACAGCACCTGCACCTGCAGCAGCTCCCGCTCCTGCACCTGTTGCAGCTGCCGGCAGCGAGACCATCAACAGCCCCATGCCCGGCACCATTCTCAGCGTTAAGGTTAACGCAGGTGATGCTGTTAAGGCTGGCGACGTTCTTCTTGTTCTTGAAGCAATGAAGATGGAAAACGAGATCAAAGCACCTCACGATGCAACTGTAGCAGCTGTGCTCGTTAAGCAGGGCGATACCGTTGATTCGGGCGCAAGTCTTGTCTCTCTCAGCTAAGGAGAGTGTAACTATGTCTGTTAAAATTACCGAAACTATACTTCGCGACGCTCACCAGTCATTGCTTGCTACTCGCATGTCTACTGAAGAGATGGTTCCGATTCTTAAAGAGCTTGACGAGATCGGCTTCCACTCTCTTGAGTGCTGGGGAGGCGCTACCTTTGATTCTTGCTTGCGTTTTCTTAACGAAGACCCCTGGCAGCG
>JAZRMJ010000205.1:0-1937 GCA_045647445.1 Acutalibacteraceae bacterium
AACACAATATTTTGTTATTCAAAATCACATGTTTGGTCACTTTATCCGATATATATACTTGAAATTTGTATCAATTAAACTAAAAATCTTGAATCAAGCTAAATAGCAAAACTAAGTGTTTACAACTGAAAATTAGAAACTTATAATTAACTTAACTATAGCACAAATCATATTCTCTTACAACATTAATCAACAAGAAAGAGGTAGTGTTATGTCATTTAAAATCGCTTTTATAGGTGCAGGTAGCATCGGATTTACCAGAGGTTTGCTTGCAGATATCCTGACTGTGCCCGAATTCAGAAATATAGAGGTTGCGTTCACCGATATCAACCCCGATAATCTGATAATGGTTACTGAGCTTTGCCAAAGAGATATTTATGAGAATGGTCTTAATATTAAAATCAATGCAACTCTCGACCGAAGAGAAGCTTTTAAAGATGCTAAATATGTTATCAACTGTGTTAGAATAGGTATGCTTGAAGCTTTTACAACCGACGTTGAGATTCCTCTTAAATATGGAGTTGACCAATGCGTTGGTGATACTCTTTGCATCGGTGGCATAATGTATGGTCAGCGTGGCATCAATGCTATACTTGAGTTTTGCAAGGACATTCGCGAGGTTGCGTTGCCCGGTTGTATTCTTTTAAACTATTCAAACCCTAACGCAATGATAACCTGGGCTTGCAACAAATACGGCAAGGTACCGACATATGGTCTATGCCATGGTGTGCAACACGGTCACGAACAAATAGCAAAAGCTCTTGGCAGAGAAAAAGATGACGTAGATATTATCTGCGCAGGGCTTAACCATCAAACTTGGTACGTTAGCGTCAAAACAGATGGAGTTGAAAGAACTCAGGATTTGTATGAGTTAATGTGCAAAGCTGATTTCGCTAAAAATGAAAACGTCCGTCTTGACGTTATGAAACATTTTGGATACTACTCCACAGAATCAAACGGTCACCTTTCTGAGTATCTTATGTGGTATAGAAAACGTCCCGAAGAAATGGAAAAATGGATTAATTTCAACAATTGGGATCAAGGTGAAACTGCCGGTTACCTACGTGTTTGCAAAGAAAGTCGCAATTGGTTTGAAACCGACTTTCCCAATTGGCTAAAAGAACCTGCAAAAGAATTTATTTCTGAAAAACGCTCAAGTGAGCATGGCAGTTACATAATCGAAGGTCTTGAAACGGGCAGACAATATCGTGGCCATTTCAACGTTATGAATAATGGCGCTATAACCAACCTTCCCGACGAGTGTGTAGTCGAGGTTCCCTGCTATGTTGATTATAACGGAATATCTGTGCCAAAGGTTGGCGATCTTCCACTTGGTTGCGCCGCTATCTGCTCTCAAAGCGTTTGGGTTCAAAAATTAGCAGTTGAAGCTGCAATTAATGCCGATATAAATCTTCTGCGCCAAGCAGCATTGATGGATCCCCTCACCGGTGCAGTTTGCACCCCCGATGAGATATATCAAATGATTGATGAAATGCTCGTTGCCTGCGAAGAATGGTTGCCTCAATATGCAGATGAAATTATTAAAGCAAAAATAAGATTGCAGGATAAAAAGGTTCCCTACAGAAAGGTTAAAGGTTTTACTGTAAAAACCAAGTCTGTAGAAGAAATGGCAGAAGAAAAATCTAAATACAGAGCATTGGCTGCTGACGCTGCAAAAGAAAAAGTCGAATAAAGATAATAAAAAACTCCGAGGCAATTAACCTCGGAGTTTTTTATGGTGGAGATAAGCGGGATCGAACCGCTGACCTCTTGAATGCCATTCAAGCGCTCTCCCAACACACGCAAAATTATACCCCCGAGTATGGAGTCATCCATACTCGAGGGATAGTTCTTTTCTAATGGTATATGTGCTCATCAGAAACCATTTCAAAGTGAAAGCCTAAGCGCTTTAATGTTTGCTCTCTTTTCACGTATTC
>JAZRMJ010000206.1:0-1179 GCA_045647445.1 Acutalibacteraceae bacterium
AGAGAATGCGGTCGCCGTCGAGTGACAAAACGCCGCATTTTTTAAGGCGCTCCTCATCCTTTTCAAAGTATCGCATAAGGCAGGAAGTGCCTTTATCCTTTGCGTAGCTGATGAATTCAGACAACGAAAAGTCGAGCAGGTTGTCACCTGCGATAATAAGCATATCGCCTTCAAGTGAGAGCTTTTTGATGGCAAAATCTATATCCATCACAGCGCCCAAACGGGTCTGCTCAGTCGATGTGCCGTCATCAACAACCTCAACATCAAAGGGTTTTTTAGCCGCCCACTGCTCAAAATGGTGAGCGAACTTATGGTTGCTGACCACCACAAAGCGGTCAACCTCTCCCGACTGACGGATGTCATCGAGCAACCAATCGAGTATGGTTTTGTCGCCAACCTTAAGTAGCGGCTTGGGGAAGTTTTCAGTCAGCGGATAAAGCCTGGTCGCATAACCCGCAGCAAGCACCAAACAAATCACAGGGGGTTCTCCTTTCAAGCCAACACACCGTCGGCGCTATTGCAGAAGTGGGTTGAGAATTTGCCCTTGAGATGGGGGAAGGCAGAGAGATACTCACGCTCTACCTGCAAAGCGATTTGCTCCTCAAAGGAGGGGTCGATAAGAGCCATGCAACAGCCCTTAAAGCCTGCGCCGCTGAAACGACCGCCATAAATACCGTCGGTGCGGCACATAATTTCATACAACTCCTTCAACTCGGGTGAGCCGGTTTCATAGTTATATATCGAGCTGTTGCCGCTCTCAAATGAGAGCTTGCCAAACAGCTCAATATCACCGTCACGCCATGCGGCGGCGCCTCGCTCGACTCGCTCGAATTCGGTATAAAAATGCTCGGCTCGCTTGCGCCAATTATCGGGCAGACGGTGCTTGTATTGCTCATAAACCTCTTTGGGCACATAGCGCAGTCTTGCAGCGGCGAAGCTGCCGTACACCATACCTGCGAATGACATCAGCGCATAGGCGGCTGACTTAATCTCATCCACCCTTGTGTTAAAGGCGCTCGAAGCGAGCGCACGCTCGATACCGCTAAAGAAGATAGCCACCTTAAAGGGCTTCATATTGGGGCTGCGCTCAATAAGCTCATACTTGCCGTTTGAGGTGTCAAGATAAAGCAGCATATCTTTTTTGCACAGCACCTCGCAGGATTGGTCGAGGGTGCCGAC
>JAZRMJ010000207.1:0-8183 GCA_045647445.1 Acutalibacteraceae bacterium
AAAGAAGCACGAAATTTTCGTGCTTCTTTTTTACTGTTCTTAAGAGTACGACCCAATAGCCAATCTTTTTTTATGCCAAAAACGACATTGCTATCTGAAAATAAATAACAAGCGAAATTGTGTCAACAATGGTGGTTATGAAGGGGCTCGCCATGACTGCAGGGTCAAAACCGACCCTCTTTGCCAATATGGGCAAGGAGCAACCGACCAGCTTAGCAACAATAACGGTGCAAAGCAAAGTGCCGCTGACTACCAGCGCAACGTTGACACCGGGTCGGTCAACAATCATCAGCTTGCCGAAGGTTACAACAGCCATAGTAAGACCGCATAGCAGAGCAACTCTGAATTCCTTCCACATAATGCGAAGAATTTGACCCATACGAATTTCGCCCAGCGACAAACCACGAATTATAGTTACCGATGCCTGACCGCCTGCGTTGCCGCCCGTATCCATCAGCATGGGCATGAAGGCGGCAAGACCGCATTGAATGAGGGTGGCCTCATATTTTGCAATAATAACGCTCGTTACGGTGGCAGAAATCATGAGCAGCATCAGCCATGGCACGCGCTTATACCATGTTTCAAAAACACCCGTTTTCATATAAGGCTTATCGGTCGGGGTTATAGCTGCCATCTTTTCGATATCTTCGGTTGCCTCTTCTTCCATAACGTCGAGCGCATCGTCGACCGTTACGATGCCGACCAGTCGGTTTTCGCTGTCAACAACGGGCGCTGCAATAAGGTCGTAGTGAGCAAACTTTTGAGCAACTGCCTCTTTATCCTCAAGGGTGTTGATGGATATAACGTTGGTCTCCATTATGCTGTCGATTTCGGTTTCGGGGTCAGCGAGTAGCAAATCCTTAACCGAAACCACACCCACAAGGTGGCTTCTTGCATCCTTAACATAGCAGTTATAGATGGTCTCTTTGTCGATAGCAGTTCGCCTGATGGTCGAAAACGCATCCTCAACGGTAACGCCCTGACGAAGCCCAACATATTCGACCGTCATAATGCTGCCTGCGCTATCCTTTGGGTATTTGAGCAGGTTATTAATAGTCTCTCTTGTTTCGCTGTCGGTCTGCTGAAGAATTCGGCGCACAACGTTTGCCGGCATCTCTTCGATAAGGTCAACGGCGTCGTCAAGATAAAGCTCGTCTAGCACGTCTTTTAGCTCGTTATCGCTAAAGGATGATATAAGAGCCGTTTGAGCGTCGGTCTCGAGCTCAACAAAGGCTTCTGCCGCAAGCTCCTTGGGCAAAAGTCTAAACACCAGCGTCAGCTCTTTTTTGCCGATGCTGTTAAGAATGAGAGCTATATCGGCAGGCTCTTTTTCACCGATTAACTCTCTGATTTGTTTAAATTGCTTGTTTTCGAGCAATTCGAGAATTGTTTCAAGCATAGATTATCCCCCTCTGAATAGGTTTGTTTCGGGGGCAAAAGGGGTCACACGGCGAAGCTGCCGCGCTTAATAAACGGATAAACTGTTATTTTATTCCCTCGCCCCGTGATACTACTGCCGGCATCCACCGATGATTCACTCCTTTATATATAATGTAGTGTGCCGTTTTGGCAACAAAAAACCGCCATCTGACGGCGGCACAAATATGCATTAAAAATGCACCACCGTTTGAGCTTTAGCATCGCAGGGCGGTGAAGCTGCATTAAACTGCGCCTTGGTTTCGACGCCGTCTGTTGACCGGCTAACCGTGTCTCCACAGTTTCGCGGTAGCAGCCCATATCCCTGCGGTAGCCTTGCCTACCGGAATATGAGGTTTTTTATATAATAAACCCATAATATCGGTTTGTCAACCCCTCGCAAAAAAATCTTGTATTATATATATTATATGTACGCGCGCGTGAAGCAGTTTTTTAGCCCCCCGCTAAAGGCGCAAAATTGACCGATTTTAAATTGTTATGTAAATCAAAAAATTACAGATTGTATTACCATCAGGCTTTCATAAAATCGGCAAAAAAAGGGCGTGAATTGCACCGAAAATGCCGTTTTATGTGGAATTTTTGCCCCCCGAGTGGAGCGAATGTATCATATTTTTTATTTCATTTTATTCCAAATAGGGGGTCGAAATGCCTTTTTTAATTTACAAAATAGAAAAATAACGGTGTTTTTTTAAAAAAAGACAACCTGAGCGCCTTTGAATTTAGACAAAAATGTAATTTATTTACAAAAACCACCCACCCCGACCCCCTCTAAAACGGCTTAACCACGCGCTTTTTGGCGCTATATTGCTAATTGTGATAAAACTCTGTATGGTTGCACAAAAACTTTTTTAACTTTTTTAAATAAAGCCTAAAGAGGGTCGAAAACCACTCAAAAAAAGGGGGTCAAAGCAGGAAAAAATCAAACGAAATTAAACAAAATGCACAAAGGTGACCATGTTGCGACCCTTGACAATTGACAAAGACTTGAATATAATCGCTTGTGCTGAATAAAAATACTATAAGAGCGCACCAAAAATTGGTTGCGCAAATTGAGTTAAGGAGATCATATTTTTATGATATCACTAAAGCGAATGTTGCGCACTCATCACGTGGCAATCAAGCCGATGATGTTGCTTGCAGCAATAACCGCCGTAGCAATACTTTCAGTAACAATGCTTAGTGTATCGACCAACGCAGTGTCGATTCACGACGGCGACCGAGTCAAAACCGTATATACCTTTAGCAGCAAGCCCGAGGCCATTCTTGACGAGGCAGGGGTTGAGCTTGAGGGTAAAGACAAATACACCTTCAGCGGTATCGATGGTGGCAGCGGAGAGATAACTCTCATGAGAGCCTTCCCCGTTAAGGTGGATGCATACGGAAAAACCTATAAAATCGAAACCACAGGCGGCACCGTAGCCGATGCTCTCAAGGCAGCAGGCGTGAAGCTTGGTGAGGAGGACATGCTAAACTTTTCAGCCGATGATAAGCTGACAAGCGGTATGACCATTTCGATTAAAGATGTTGATTTTAAAACCGAGGCTAAAAAGATTGAAATCCCCTACGGCACCGACGTCGTTTACAGCGACAAGATGCTCGAGGGCAAGAGCGCCATTGTTGAAGGCAAACCCGGTGTTAAGGTTATCACCTACACCTATAAGTTTATTGATGGCAAGCTGGTTGATACCTCTATAACCGATGAGACGATTGAGACCCCTGCTGTTAACACCGTTAAAACCATCGGCACCAGAAAGCCGACCCCCAAGCCTGCAAACACCTATAAGAGCAGCAGCACAAAGTATGTTTCAGGTCTTGTGCCTGCAGCCGACTTTGAGCTTGATAAAAACGGAATTCCCGTTAAATACTCTAAAAAGATTAGTGGCAAAGCCTCTGCATATTCAGGCGGCGGCGTAACTGCAACAGGCAAGGCTGTCAGAACAGGCTTTGTTGCCGTTAACCCCAAGGTTATCCCTTATGGCACACGCCTTTTTGTGCGCTGTCAGGATGGCTCCTACATTTACGGCTATGCCGTTGCTGAGGATACAGGCTCATTCATCAGAACCACCGATCGCATTATCGACCTCTATTTTCCCACACAAACTGAGGGCAGAACCTTTGGTGTTCGCATGGTCGATATCTACATTCTTGATTAATGATAAAACAGTCAAAGGATTTTTCCTTTGGCTGTTTTTTTGTTACTGCATCCTTCTGATGAGGGAGCGAGTGTTGGCTGTACACCTCTTTTATAAAAACCAATCGATTTGATGCGATGCATCACTTTGTGTTGATGATATATAAGGCTACGCCTTGATGAGCGAAGAACAAACTTCACCTATCTTTAGCTATTATGGCTATAGGCTTATGGCCAACTTTGGTCAATGTGATGCTTTTAAAAAACAGAATTACTTGCTATAATAAAAATAAAGCATAAAGGTCAAATTATAGCGCAAAAGAGAGGGCTTATTATGAAAAAGCTGTTTTGTATTTTGTGTTCACTTTGCTTAATAATGACCTGCCTGGCTGTAATGGCGACAGCCGTCACTTTAAGCGATTTGCATCTCGAGTTTAACTCAACCGATTGGGTGGGTGACGTCGAAAAAATCGATGAGAACGGTCGCTTTTATGCTGCCTTTGAGGGGTATAATTATGCTCAAAAGCTCACCTATAAGGAAAAATTAAATCTTAGCCAAAGCGACTTCTCGGTTTCGACCTATTTTGAGCCCGTGCGCTACACTAACAATCGCAATGGAGAATACTGCGCCCTCATAGTGAGCGACTTAGAGCTGCGCGTTTATACCGATCGCAAATCAGATACAGACTATTATTGGCTCACCGTCTGCTACAAGGGTGAGGCGCTTGCAAAGAGCAATCTGTCTGACCCCAACCATTTTTATGAGATAGTAAATGCTAAGGGCAAAATCAAGGTTAAGGTCGATAATGCTTTTGTTAAGCTGACCGACTCGGGCGATAACCTAATTGACGGGGTATCGAGCGATAATATGGATTTTAGCTCATGCAACCTGACCATACTTTTGCATAGCAACTGGAGCACAACCCGTTTCGCCCGTGGCTGCGTTATAAACCGTGACTATGCCGAGATTGTTACTTCTGACGTCAACTACCCCGATGAGAGCCTTTATATTATAGACCCAAAAAAGGATAATCAGATTATAAGCTACCTAAACACTGCCGTAACCATCCCCCAAGGGGATGATAACCGACTTGTCCCTTCCGACAAGGGCATATATTTTGAGTCAGATTTGTGGCAGTCGGTGCCAATGCTGAGCAAGGCGCTCATTGACCGTGGCTTTATCGAGGGTGGTGAAGCCTGTCAGGCAGTAGCCTCTTTAGTCACCTCGTCAGACGGCATGCTTGCCATGCTGGGTGTTGACATAGGTGGATTGTTGCGCTCGCTCGACGGTGGTGTGCATTGGCAGCCTGCCACCATCGGTTTTGATGCAGGTGGTGCAACGGGTATCGCCATCGACCCCATGAATAAAAACCACGTTATAGCCGTCGGCTGTAACACGGGCGAGGCTCGTTCAAACGGTTTGTATATGACCACCGATGCATACTCTCAATGCGAATGGATTAAGGTGCTTGGCACCGAGACTATCTCGGGCGCAAGCGTTTGCATTGCTACCCACAACGATTATCGCATTCAGATAGTTTATGATATTGCATCCTACGACCCATCGCTCGGCTATTGCAAAACTGCCTATTGGTCGGTCGAGGATAGAAGCATTATTAAAAACAATATCGAATATAAACAGCAGTTTATGTATAAGACGACCGATGGTGGCTACAGCTGGAAAAAGCTCGAAAACACGGTCGGTACCATCTATCTTGATGGCATGGCGATGGCAGATTCATCCTTTCTTGCAGGGGCTGAGATGGCATCCTACACAGACGATGGCGTGAGCTACATTTATGCTGCAACCAGTGATGGATTTTATCTCTCAACCGACGGGGGTAAAAACTGGGCAGAAACCATGTCGTCTTACGGTGTCAGCGCCAACGCAATCGAGGTTATCGATACCTGCGTTAAGGGCTACGACGAGAGCAAAGTAGGATATATCTGGGCAACCACCGACAAAGCACTCTATCTTTCAACCGATTTCGGTTATAATTGGCAAAAGGTCGAGGGAGTCTATTATCCTGCAAAGAGCGACAATTTAATCCCCGATAATATATCGGTCAGCTCACTCGACGGCGACAATATCTATATCACAAGGCGAGAAGTCAACGGCGAAGGCTGGTATTCAAACAACGGGGGCAAAAGCTGGCGCAAATCGACCCAGCATAAAAAAGAGGCATGGCAACCCGTATCGGGAATAAGCCCCTTCGGATATTGGTCAAACATACACAAAGACACCGTATTTTTAGAAGCAAACGGCGTTTGGAAGTCGATTGACGGCGGTGCAAACCTTCATTGGAGCAACGCAGGCTTTAACGAGATTTTTGTAACGGGTCGATGGAATTTTAATCTAAACAACCCCAACCTTATATCGCTCGCATCGCAGGATTACAACGGAGGCTTTTCGACCGATGGAGGCAAAACTTGGACTTATCTTGCATGGAGAGGGATTAGCTGGGGTGGTTTCACCTATGGCTCCTACATGCTCAACGAGAGCCATATCATAACCTGCGATGCCGAGTCGTGGGGTAGCGACCGTTATTTATGGGTTACTCACGACGGTGGTAAAACCTTTGAAAACACAGGGCATATCGTTAAAGGCACAGAGGCAGGCTTCGGCTGTCTTGGAGCCGACAACATCGCCTTTATGGGCGAATGGCGCACCGATGATTTCGGCTACACCTGGTCAACGATGGATTCAAGCCGTGTAACGGGTAGCGTCGGCTGTGAGGGAGTGCTTGCAGTTGACTACAAAACGGGCGTATTATTTGGTCACAACGGCAGCATGGTGGTTTATTCTGCCGACCGTGGTGTGACCTGGCGCCAAATAGTGGCGGCAAACGGAATTGTTGAGGATATCGCCTATGATTACAATTCGGGTGTTATCTATGTTGCAACGGCAGGGTCGCTTTTTAGCGGTCACATCGATTTTAATAAAACGACTAATAAGCTTGCAGCCATCAACTACATGGGCGAGGGGGTCAAGACCTACACCTCAACCGTTGCCATTGACCCTAATAATACCAATGTTGTTTACACCGCAGGTTTTAGCGCTATTAACGGCTCAAGCTATGATGACGGTGGAGTATTTCGCTCACTCGATGGCGGCAAAACTTGGACTCGGCTGACTCGCACCGTGGGTGACGGGCGTGACCTTTGCCCCGACGGAGCAGAGGGAGTAAACTGCATTCGTGTTAATGCTAACACGGGCGAGCTGTTTTGTGCAGGCGCCTGCAAGGGCGTGTGGAAGATGGCGCCACCCCCTGAGTGGTATCTGAGCGACCACCCCGTTGCACCCGAGTTTGCACCAAACACCCCAAAAAAGCCTCTTATTTCGGGCGCGAGCGCTCTTGATGTTATCCAAACGGGCAAATACGCTAATTATTCAGCTTATGAGCCCAAAACGGTTGCTCTGGAGCTTGTTGGCACAAACCAAAGTGAATTCGGCTACTTTAAGGTGCCCGATGGGGTTACCGTTTTTGTGGGTGATAAGATAAAGCTCGGCTGTGCAATGAGCACCTCATTCACCTTCCCAAACGGCAAGAGTTTTAGCTTTGCCTGTATCAACACTACACCAGTCAAGGGGGATTGGAGCGTCTTTAAGCAGGCCTGCAACAACTCAGCAGAGTATCATCAGTTTGACAAAGTCGGCCACTATAGCCTTTTCACCATCTCAAGCGAACCCGACTCAAGTGGCTGGGGCATAGCCTCTTTTGATGTTTGCGACCCCTTCGAGGGCTTTGTTGAGATAAACAACGAGGCTCAGCTCTCGGCAATAAGAAACAACCTAAACGGCAACTATCTTTTAACAAGCGATATAACGGTCGGCGATGACTGGGTTTCAATCGGCTCGGCCGACGACCCCTTTAGGGGAGTGTTATATGGCAACGGCCATTCTATCAAGGGGTTAACCAATTCCCTTATGGGTGCTAACAATGGCGGCATCTCTCACCTTGAGACCGATAACAGAATAGCCGAAATAAACCAGTCTTATATTGCCTATTGCAAATCAGCTGTTGGCATTTGCGGTCTTAATTGGGGCAAAATCTATCAATGCGTTGCAGGTGATGTGGTTTCTGTCAGAAACGATGGCGGCAGCATAAACGAGTGCTACTACCCTCAAAGCAAGGGTGAGGTTGAGGTAGGCGACCTCTCTGAGGGGGATAAAAACTACCCCTACACCGAAGCCACCACCGATTTTGACGCGCTTGATGATAACTGGTATCTTGGTGACGGTGCGCCCACTATAAAAATTGAGATGGGCTACGACGGGTCAACCCTCAAAGAGCCGCTCTCAAATTACAAAACCGTTGGCGATTATCTTTATATAGACGGGCTAAAGACCGAAGCACACAGCATTTCATCCCTCTATAATATCGAGGGTGCGAGGGCATTTGTGTTGGATATTAACGGCAACGAGAAGAAAACTTATCTTCGCACGGGTGACAAATTGACCCTTTCGTGGTATGATGAGTCGGTCTCGCTGACGATAATCGTTGTCGGTGACCTAAATGGCAAGGGTCAATTAACCCCGTCGGGTCTAAACAGCCTAAGGCTTCATGCCGTGGGTCAGAGCAGTTTAACCCTTGCTGCTCATAAAGCAGCCGAC
>JAZRMJ010000208.1:0-6310 GCA_045647445.1 Acutalibacteraceae bacterium
AACCCCAATCTTGATGAGAATCTCAAGCCTGAGATGCATATTGATAAGTATGGTAGAGTTCTACCTTCATACGACCGTTTTCCGTCTTCTATTTGGACCGGTGGTTTCCATGAGCTTTCTGATAAAATTCATGGCATGGGTCTTAAATTTGCAATCCATATTATGCGTGGTATTCCTCGTCAGGCTGTTGAACTCAAGACTGTTATTAAGGGCACCAATTATACTGCAGATCAAATAGCAATGACCGACGTTGAGGATAACTGCAGCTGGCTTAGACACATGTATGGTATCGATATGACCAAGCCCGGTGCTCAAGAGTACCTTGATTCTTTGTTTGAGCTTTATGCCGAGTGGGGCGTTGACCTTATTAAGATTGACGATATTTTGTTCCCCTATACTGAAGGCAGAAGACGCGAAATCGACGGCTATCGTAAGGCTATCGACAAGTGCGACAGAGAGATTATCATGTCACTTTCACCTGGTGATGCAGATATCGATGATGCTAAGCATCTTGATGAACAGGCTGATATGTGGCGTATTTCTGCTGACTTCTGGGACAGATGGAGCGATATTAAGCGTCTCAATCCGCTCTTTATTGCATGGAGCAAGGCTGATATCAAAAATGGATATCCCGATGGTGATATGGTGCCTTTCTCACGCTTGTCACTTCGTGGCCCGATGGAGAAGCCCAGATACTCAAGATTTACCCATGATGAGAAGCGCACCTTGATGACTCTTTGGTCAATCAACGGCTCGCCACTCATTCTTGGTGGTGACCTCACAGCAATCGATGATGATGCTCTTGAAGCTCTTACAAATCCCGACGTGCTATCTGTTGATCAACATGCTGAAAATTCAAAGCTCGTTTGCGACGATAACGATCTACAGTGCTGGACTGCTATTGATAACACCTGTGACCGCATTAAGTATATTGCTGTTGTTAACATGAGTGATGATGTTAGATGCTTTAAGTTAACTGATTTCAATGCTATTGATGGCGATTGCGCTGCAATCACTGAACTTTGGACTCACAAGGATTATTGCAATACAGATAAAACCTTTGTTATCAGAGAACATCAGTCTATGCTGTTTAGAGTAGTTGTTTAAATTTGAATAATTGGGGTGATGAGCATGAAAAGATTAACTGTCAATGGCAGATACCTTGCTTATGAGGACGGTCAACCTTTTTTCTATCTTGCTGATACTGCGTGGGAGCTTGCTCATAGAGCTAATAGAGAAGAAATTACTTACTATATGAGCGAACGCAAAAGACAAGGCTTCAATGTTGCTCAAGTAGTTGCATTAGCTGAGTTTGATGGATTACTTACGCCAAATTTCTATGGCAGATTACCACTTAAATTTGCCAACGACACCCCTGATTTATATAATCCTGATACCGAAGGGGACTACTCTTATTGGGATCATTTAGATTATTTAATTAAAACAGCCCAAGAAAATGAGATTTACATTGCTTTGCTTCCTACGTGGGGAGATAAGTTTAATTTAAAGTGGGGAGTAGGGCCGGTAATATTTGATTCCGATAACGCATATTCTTACGGCAAATGGATTGCTGATCGCTACATAGATAATCCAAATATAATTTGGGTGCTCGGAGGTGATCGACATATCGAAACTAAAGAGCATAGAGATATAATCGATTCTATGGCTCAAGGTATTCGGTCGGTTGATAATATTCACTTAATTTCCTTTCATCCACCGGGCTCATTTTGCTCAACAGATTTTGTTTGTGACGCAGATTATATTGATTTTCATTCTGCTCAAACCGGTCATTCAATAGACAGATGCTATCATAGCGACTTAATAATGAGAGAAATATCAGAAAAGACCGATAAACCTTTTCTTGATATGGAATCTCGTTATGAGAGTCACCCCGCTTGCTTTGATGTAAACGTCGGTTATCTATGGAACGAAGAGGATGTTCGTCAAAACTCATATTGGAATGTGCTTGCAGGTGCTTGTGGTCAAACCTATGGCAACCATAGCATATGGAGTTTAAATAGAGAATCAACCGATTATTTTCCCTATAAGTGGCAAGAAGCATTGTTGCAGCCTGGTGCAGAGCAGATGCGATATCTTACGCAGTTGCGTTTAAAGAGAGATTATTTCTCGCTTGAGTATGCGCCTGAGCTGATTACCTCAAATTATCCCGAAATGGGTCATTTAGTTGCCGCTAAAGGCAATTGCTACGCTTATATCTATTCTCCGTTAGGGCTTCCCATTTCTTTTAATTTAGACTGCTTTAACAACAATAATAAGTGCGTTAAAGCCTTTTGGTTTGATCCTAGAACAGGCAATGAGACGGCGTTTGCCGTGTATCCACCTTATGGTGATATGATTGCCATTCCGCCTTCAAACGGTAAGGGGAATGACTGGGTTCTTGTTTTAGAATCAGTTTCAAACTAATATAAAAAATCAGGTATCAGTAATGGTACCTGATTTTTATTATGTTTTCTTGACAAAAGTATCTTTAATGTAATAAAATAATCACTAGCAAAATAGCATTGGAGATTATTATGTCTGAATATAGAGTTAACACAAGTCAATTAAAAGAATTGTGCACAATTCTAAAAATAGGTGATAAGGTTTATCTAAGTGGCACAGTTTATACTGCCAGAGATGCAGCTCATAAGCGTATTATGCAAATGATAGAAGATGGTAGAGAACTTCCTTTTGATATAGATGGAACCAGCATATATTATGCAGGCCCCACACCAACCCCTGAAGGATTATCAATCGGCAGCTGTGGCCCTACCACATCATCAAGAATGGATAAATTCGCTCCGATCTTATATAATATGGGTATGACGGCGTCTATAGGCAAAGGGGATAGAAGCGACTCAGTTTATGGTTCTATAGTTAATAATAAAGCTGTTTATTTATGTGCGATTGGTGGAGCAGGAGCGTTGGCGTGTAAATGTATAACCGATTGTCAAGTTATTGCATTTGATGACCTTGGCTGTGAATCTATAAAGAAACTGCAGTTTCAAGATTTTCCACTTATAGTTGGTATTGATAGTAATGGCTCGTCGTTGTTTAAAAATGATTAAACAAGCAAAAGAAAAAAGCCCTCAAACTTGAGGGCTTTAATTATTTAATTAGGATTATTTTGATTTTTTAAAAGTGAATTTATCGAGGAAGTTTTCAACCTTTTCAAAATAAAGAATGCGGTTGAGAACGCCGATTACAACAATAACAGGGATTGTTAATGCTACGTGCTCGACCTTGGTCTGAGTAACAATACCGAAGTTGTTTGAGGTGTACATACCATAAATGAATATGGAGCCAACGCAAGTGATAATCAGACCAAAATCTGCCCAGTCGCGTGCATTATCGGGATCTTTAAACTGACGCCAAATCAGCAAAAGCTGCATTACAAGCACAGCAATAAAGATAACTGCTAAAAAGATAAGCACAAAATTGAAGTGCTTCCAATCGGCACTGAATATTGAAATGCCCTCAGCTGCAACGTAGGTTGTGTATGTACCTTGCTTCATGGTGTGGCTGTTAAGACCAAAACCAGCTAGAATTGTGTAGTAATTGGTGATGTCGTTTTCATTTTTGAATGCAACAAAATAAGGTCTGAATAATTCGAATACAATTGAAACAGGAATTATAATCTTAGCAAAAAGATGCAGAGGGCTAAGCTTATAAATTGTGTTTTGATGTGATACAATGCATGCTGATGTTATGCTCATGCCTAAGCATATAACCGATATAATGTATGCTGCAAGAACTATAATATTGAAGCAGAAGAGCGAGGATACAACAGTGGCAACAAATGCACCTGCAATTCCGATATAGATGAGAACCTTATTCTTACCTTTTGATATAACGGTTGCCATCAAAACGCTAACTATCGATATGATAAGGGCTGCAGCACCTACAATAGCAGCTATCAAATAATTGTCTTCACAACGAAAAATGTTCATCTGGAATACCTCGCAATAATAATTTTAATGAGTACATGCCTGATAACATTTTACAATTTTTGCAAGACAATGTCAAGTACTACTATCTTATTTGTTTGCCAAAATAAACGGTTGAAGGTTGTGCATTTTGTCTTTACATTTTATTAATTATTTTTCTGAAATCTATTGCTTTAAAGTTTTTTAATCTTTTAAATTGCCATAGTTGAAAAAATAGTTGTAATTAATTAGTTGTATTGCTTTTAATGTAGATATCGTTGAGTTTTAAAAATAACGCACGTATTGACTTTTAGAGTTTAATGTGTTAAAATGTCAGCAGTTTAAAGAGTGGAGGATATTGCAATGGCTTTTAAAAGAGATGAAAGTATAGATAGCTTACTTGAGGGATTGCTTACTCTTGAAACTGTTGATGAGTGCTATGCATTCTTTAAGGATCTTTGCACAACCCGTGAAATGAAATCTATGGCTCAAAGATACCAGGTTGCTCGCATGCTTACTTCAGGCAAGGTTTATAGCGAGATTGTTGAGAAAACCGGTGCAAGCACTGCCACTATAAGCCGAGTTAATCGCTCTTTAAGTGATGGAGCTGACGGATATTCAGTTGTATTCTCACGTCTTGATGGAGAAGATAAGTAATGTCGTATGATGCTTTTTCAGCCTATTATGATCGCTTAATGTCTGATTGTGATTACTCAGCCCGCGCAGATTACCTGCTCGGGCTTTTTTGTGAATATCAAAGCAAACCTAAATTGATTCTGGATTTGTGCTGTGGCACGGGGTCTATGTCGATTGAATTGTTAAAGCGTGGTATAGATGTTATAGCTGTTGATGCTTCAGAAGAGATGCTCGACTATGCATCAAACAAAGCAAGGCAAATGGGATTTGATATGCTTTGTCTTAATCAGCCTGCTCAAGAGCTTGATTTGTTTGGCACTATCGATGGAGCGATATGCACTCTTGACAGCATTAATCATATGATCGATTATCAAGATATCTTATGTATGTTTAATAGAGTTAGTTTGTTTTTGGAGCCAGGCTGTCTGTTTATATTTGATGTTAATAGTGAATATAAGCATTTAAATGTGCTTGGTGATAATACCTTTATAATCGATGAGGATGATTTGTATTGCGTTTGGCAAAACAGCTGCGACCCACCATATACCGATATAACCCTTGATTTTTTTGAAAAAACTGATGGGGTATATCGCAGGAGTGGTGAAGAGTTCTCTGAGCGATACTATTCTGATGATGAGCTAATTTCAGCCGGTGAGTCAGCAGGTTTAGAGCTTGTTGAAATTTTTGGCGATATGAGCAAGTCATCACCGAGTGATGATTGTGAAAGAAAAATATTTATAATGAGGAAACGCTAATGGGTAGATTAATTAGATGTATTACAACCGATGGCTGTGTAACAGCTATGGCATTAGATTCAACCGATATAGTTAACAAGGCTGAACAGATTCATTGCACCAGCGCTGTTATTACTGCTGCGCTGGGTCGTTTGCTCACTGCTGCAGCAATGATGGGTAGTGCGCTTAAAAATGATAAGGGTAGTGTCACCCTTCGTATTAACGGAGTTGGCCCTGCGAGAATGATTGTAGCTGTTGGTGATGCTAACGGTAACGTTAAGGGCTGCCCCTATGAGCCTGTTGTTGAGATTCCACTTAAACCTAACGGCAAGCTCGATGTTGGTGCTGCAATCGGTGCAGGTGAACTGAGCGTAGTTAAAGATATTGGTATGAAGGATCCTTACGTTGGTGTTATTCCACTTGTTTCAGGTGAAATAGCAGAGGATATTACTTCGTATTTTGCTACCAGCGAGCAGATTCCAACCGTATGTGCGTTGGGAGTGCTTGTAGATACCGACCTCACCGTTAAGGTTGCAGGTGGATATATTATTCAGCTTTTACCCACAGCAGACGATGAGATTATAACCAAGGTAGAAAAAAGTATAGAGTCACTGCGTCCGATTACTGCGATGATGGAGCAGGGAATGAGCCTTGAAGAAATAGTCAGAGAGGTGCTTAGTGAGTTTGAGGTTGAGGTGCTTGATGAAGGTGCTGCTCAATATAAGTGCGACTGCTCTCGTGAGAGAACCGAGCGTGTTTTGCGCTCTCTAAGCGTTGATGAATTGAATAAAATTCATGATGAACAAGACTCTGCAGAGGTATGCTGTCACTTCTGTAATACGAAGTACCAATTTTACAAAAAAGATATTAAAAAATTGATTCAAGAAAAAATTTAAAAAAGTTAAAAAAAGGGGTTGACATTTCCAGCCGGATGTAGTATCATATCACTCGTCGCCAGTGAGACACATGATCTTCACGACAGCGGCTTTACCGAAAAGATGGGAGCATAGCTCA
>JAZRMJ010000209.1:0-15330 GCA_045647445.1 Acutalibacteraceae bacterium
TCTTAAGGTCGGAGAGATAAGCACTAAGCTGGGCAGAGGCCGTCACACCACCCGTCATAGCGAATTATATGACAATGGTAACGGTGGATATATTGTCGATACTCCCGGCTTTGCAACTGTCGATACCGAGCCTATGCTTAAAGAGGATGTGGCTCAGCATTTCAGAGAATTCAGCGATTATCTTAATGACTGCAAATTCACCTCCTGCACCCACACCTGCGAAAAAGGGTGTGCAGTGCTATCAGCACTTAAGGAGGGCGCCATACCCCAGTCAAGGCATGATAGCTACTGCGCCATATTTAAAGATTGCGCCGAATTAAAACGATGGGAGTTAAAGTGATGAAATGCCTTTTAATTTCCGGTGGTAGCATAACCGATTATTCTATCCTTGAATCTGCAGCTCAATCAGCCGATATGATTATCTGCGCCGATTCAGGCATACTACATGCAGAAAAGCTTGGCATTACCCCCGATGTGTGGGTGGGTGATTTTGATTCAGCCGATAGCACCAACCATCTCTGCAAAAGAATGGTGCAGCTTCCCGTCGAGAAGGACGATACCGATACCATGTCAGCCGCTCGCATAATAGTCCAAAGTGGAGCAGATAGCGCCGCCCTTTTCGGCTCAACGGGCACAAGGCTTGACCACACCCTCGCTAATCTGTTTGTGCTAAAATTTTTGCTCGATAACGGCGTTAACGCCTCAATTGAGGATGAGCATAATATTGTCTTTTTGCACCAAAACGGTAGTGTTGACATTTCGGCTCAGGAGGGTCGATTTTTATCAATCTTACCATTTTGCAGCACCCCAAAAAGTGTTAGCATAACGGGTGTCAAATATCCTCTTTGTGATGCCGATTTGTCAGATAATCACCCTATCGGGGTGAGCAATCAAATAACCTCTCAAAAGGCGACCCTCACTGTAGATAACGGCTGTGTTGCTGTTTTTTTGAGCCGAGATTGACACCTTTTGCCCCCTCGTGAGTATTATGTTATCAGACAATGCCGGAGGTGGTCTGATTGCGAAAACAGTCGAGTTGCAATAGGTTTAATCTTGCAGCCTTACTCACCAGCTATGCTTTAGGTTTGGTATCATCCTATATTTTACCTGCAGCAGCAGTGGTTGTTATACTCTCTATCGGATTACTTGTTCTCGGCATTTGCCGAATAAAAGCGTAATCGGAGGGTCATTATGAAAATAGTAGTGGTAAAAAGCCCCAAAATACTTCGAGGTCTGCTTCGAATGATGTTTAAAATCAAAAAAGAAGACTAAAAAGCTACATAAATCCGTCCAACGGACGGATTTTTTTATTCATATAATCGACTCGCTTTGAATATAAAATTAATAAATGACGTCTTTTAAAAGGAGTTGCATTATATGGATTGCAAATACACGACCCAATCGGTGCGCACTAGCAAAACAATTTTTCGCCAAACGCTTGAGCACCCCTTTGATACAGAGGTGACCCTTCCTGATTATTGCCCAGATATACATAGGGTGCTTAAATGCCGTATTAATGCCAAGATTGCACAACGCAGTGCAGAGGGTGGCAGAGTCAATCTCGACGGAATTATCAGCCTTAATCTGATATACGTTGATAAGGATAGCAGTGTTCGCTCCTTTGATATGCAAACCCCATTTTCAAAGAATGCCGATATTATTTCTCAGGAGGGCGAGATGTCGGTCACGGCGATTTGCCGCACCGATTTTTGTAATTGCCGAGCAGTTAATGAGAGAGCGATTGAGGTTCATGGCGCAATCTCAATTGCCGTTAGCGTCGATTGTTGCACCGAAACTAAAATCCTGACCGATATCGACCATCCAACCGTCTTTCAAATGCGTAGCACAGCACCGTCATTCAGCCCTTCGGGAAGATGCGAGAAATATCTTTTGCTCAATGACGAGGTTTCTTTGCCTGACCGATGCCCTGCAATTCGCAATATTTTGCGCTATGATATGAGCGCAGTTATTAAAGATAAAAAGATTGTTGGATCTAAGGTTGTCGTCAAGGGCGAGCTTATTATGAATGTGCTCTATTTTGGCGAAGAAACTGCCGATTGTGAATCCTTTAGCGAAACAGTGCCCTTTAGTCAGGTAATGGAAATATCGGGTATTAACGACGGCTGCACCGTGCTTACCGATGCCGAGGTTATCAGTGCAGAGCTAATGCCACGCACCGGCATGAGTGGCGATATGCGTGTTGTATCACTTTCGGTTAAAATGTATTTAACCTGTTCAGCCTTTTGCGATGGTGAAGTGCCATATCTGCTCGATGCCTATTCAACCAAATATGCCATGCAGGTAGAGAGTGAAGAGGTCTGCTTTCAAAAGGTCACAAACACACTATCTGAACCATGTCACTTAAAATACACCCTTGATATCCCTGTCAGCGATGGCGTTAAAATAGTCGATATGTGGTCGAATCCAACCATTCTGTCAACTGCAACAGAGCAGGATTGCGTTATCGTTAAAGGGAATATTCAGTTTTGCATAATCGCAAGAGATAAATCGGGCGAGTCGTCATATTATGAGCGCACCTATGATTTCGAATCACGCTATGAGTTAAAGCTACCCCAAAAATTTGAGATTAAATGCTCAGCTAAGGTTTTAGGGTGCCTAGGCATAATAAACGGCTCATCTGCAGATGTCAATGCCGAGCTCAATATTACGATAGACGTTATTGAGCAAACGCTGGCATCAGTGCTTTGCTCAGCCGAATTTGGTGACGAGTATCAGCGCCGTTGCAGTCCATCCTCGGTGGTGGTTTATTTTGCAGCCGATGGTGAGAGGGTTTGGGATATCGCTCGTCGATACAACACCTCACCCGATGCAATAGCTTCAACCAATGCTATAAGAAGTGATAAGGTTGATGGCAACAAGACTTTAGTAATTCCGTCAATTTAAGATAGCAAAAAAATGTCCTCTTTATATCAAGAACTATCGTTTTTTGGTATTGCTAAACTAAAAGCTGTGTGCTATACTGACCACAAAAGGGAGGATATAGCCATGATTAGAGTAACAGTTTGGAACGAGTTTTACCACGAGCAACATAGCCCCGAGGTTAAAGAGATTTATCCCAACGGAATCCACAGCGCTGTAGCTGAGTCTTTAAGAAGCGACGATATAACTGTCAAGACTGCAACCCTTTATGATGAACCTGATTGTGGTCTGACCCAAGAGGTGCTTGATAACACCGATGTTCTTATTTGGTGGGGTCATTGCAGGCATTATGAGGTGCCTGACGAGGTAGCTCAGCGTGTTGCCAACGCAGTCCGTATGGGCATGGGCATTGTTTTTCTTCACTCTGCTCATCATTCAAAGCCCTTCAGATTGCTTATGGGCACCACCTGCAACCTCTCATGGCGCGAGAGTGGAGATATGGAGCGTGTCTGGGTTCTCAAACCCTCTCACCCCATCGCAAAGGGCATTGATCGTTATTTTGTGGTTGAGCATGACGAAACCTATGCAGAGCATTTTGATATCCCCGACCCGGATGAGCTTGTCTTTATGGGGTGGTATGAAGGCGGCGAGGTTATCAGATCAGGCTGCTGCTACACCCGTGGCTACGGCAGAGTCTTCTACTTCCAACCCGGTCACGAAACCTACCCCGTTTACTACAATCCCGCTGTTCAAACGGTCATTCGTAACGCTGTTTATTGGGCAAACCCAACCTGCCGTATAAATGAACTTACTTGCTACAAAATAGAAAAAACAAACAAATAATAAAAAACTCCGATGTTTTTAACATCGGAGTTTTCTGTTTTATAGCTTTTCAGCTCCGCTGGCAAGGCGAGATATAAGCTTTTTAATCTGAGGCAAACCAAAAAGAATGAATGATGCAACGGTGGTCATTATCAGCTCAGGTAGCATATAAGATGCATTATAGGTCAGTGAATATATCCAGCTGTCTGCCTGAGAGAACTGACCGAATAATATAATTCCCGACGTAAAGTGACACAAAAATCTCATCGTCAGCGCAAGTGATACGCCTGATACTATGCCGAACACACCCTTATTAGCAAACAGACCTGATAGCCCAATCACAGAAAAGGCTACAACGTAGTCTAAAAGTATTGTGCCAATAAGTGCAATGGGGGTCAGACCCCAAGCAAAAAGGCCATCCATAGTTATGCCAAAAAATAGCTGAATGAGTGAATAAACAAAAGCTGACCACAATCCCCAACCCGTGCTGTAACAAACAGCCAGCATAGCGATAGGCAGCATGCTCAGCAGAGTGATGCTGCCACCGTGAATGTTGATGGGCAGAGTGAATTTAACAAAGCTCAAAACGGTAGCCAAAGCGATAAAAACTGCGCTGACCGTTAAACGCCTGATTTTATATTTTTTCATGATTTTTTACTCCTTTCAAACACAAAAAGACCGTCCGAAATGCCGGACGGTCAAAAACAATACGAGCGCTCAAAATATCGTTCCTACGTCGGCATTATCCGAATCAGGTCAAAGGGTTTATGCCAAGATAGGCAACTCTCAGCCGGCTCGATTACCAGCACCCCTATTTTTGTTGTCAATGCCATTTTATCACAAAAAATCGGTTTGTCAAGTGCTTTTAAGTAATAACGACCGATCGATCGGCATAATTTGTATAAAAGGTAACAAAGCAATGGAGGAGTCGCACATGACAAGCACAAATATATATCGTGATATCGCAGCTCGCACCGGTGGTGACATTTATATCGGAGTGGTTGGCCCTGTAAGAACGGGCAAATCCACTTTCATTAAACGATTTATGGATTTAATGGTATTGCCCAACATAACCGACGTGGTGCGCCGTGAAAGAGCAAATGATGAGCTCCCTCAATCAGCATCGGGTCGCACCATCATGACAACCGAGCCTAAATTTATACCTGAGGATGCAGTAGCGCTCGAAATGGATGACGGCTGTCGCATGATGGTCAGAATGATAGATTGTGTTGGCTACATTGTGCCATCATCAATCGGCTATATCGAAAACGACCAACCCCGAATGGTTAAAACCCCGTGGTTTGATCAGCCCGTACCCTTTAATATGGCGGCCGAAATCGGTACCCAAAAGGTTATAAACGAGCATTCAACCATAGGCCTTGTCATAATAACCGACGGCACCATCGGCGATATTCCCAGAGGCGATTATGAAGAAGCCGAAGAGCGTGTAATAAACGAACTTAAATCGATTAACAAGCCCTTTGCCGTGGTTATGAATACCGTTTCACCTCAATCACTCGAGACAAAACAGCTTGCGCTTGAGCTGAGCGAGCGCTACAAAACCGAGGTTATCCCTGCCGATTGCTCAGCGCTTGATGAGGGCCAGTTAAAGAATATTCTGTCTCAAATTCTCATGGAATTCCCCGTCAGAGAGGTCGAAATTAAATTCCCGGGCTGGCTTGCAAGTCTGCCTTTTGAGCATTGGCTACGCAAGTCACTGCTCGATTCAATAAAATCTTATGTAGGCAGTATCAGTCGTGTGCGAGATTTAAAAGGCTTTGCAGAGCTGCTTTCAAAATCTGATAATCTAAACAGCGCATTGCTCGAATCGGTCAACCTCGGCACAGGCGATGCAAAGGTTAACGCACAGCTCGATGATAAACTGTTTTATACCATATTGTCTGACCAAACGGGGGTCAATATCGAGAGTGAGCAGGAGCTGATGACAACCCTCATGGAACTCGCTCAAATGGCTAAAGAATATCGCAGAGTCAAGGATGCGCTCGATGAGGTCGAAGCGACAGGCTATGGCATAGTAATGCCACAATTAGAGGAGCTCACCCTTGAGGAGCCCGAGATTGTCCATCAGGGAGGCCGCTACGGAGTGCGTCTTAGAGCGTCAGCCCCCTCAATTCATATGATGAGAGCAGATATTAATACCGAGGTTTCTCCTATAGTAGGTTCAGAGAAGCAATCTGAAGACCTTGTTATGTATCTTTTAAGAGAGTTTGAAGAAGACCCCATAAAAATTTGGGATTCAAATATTTTTGGCAAATCTCTGCATGAGCTGGTCAATGAGGGGCTGCATACAAAGCTTGCGAGAATGCCATCAGATGCTCGCATGAAAATGCAAGAAACTATCGAGCGAGTTATTAACGAAGGCTGTAGTGGTCTTATATGCATAATACTTTAATTAAAAAAGTGTGTTGATTTAGGTCAACACACTTTTTTGCTCTTATAAAATTTCAGCCAAAAATTCATCAACTATTGCTTCGTAGCGTTTGCCGTCTACGATGTAGCTGTATCCGTGATTTGCATTGGGGAATGAGGCGAAACGCTTGTTTTGTGAGGCGCAATTTTCATATAGCTTTTTGCCCATCTCAAGGGGCACAAAGGTGTCAGCCTCACCGTGAATAATCAGCACAGGCTTCGTGCATTTTTTAACTGCTTCAAGTGAACTTGCTTTGCAGACGTCAAACCTGCCAAAGATTAATCCACCAAGCCTTATAAAGGGAAACACGAGCTTTGGCGACAATCCCATATTAGCGCATTCGTTTTTAATAATATCACTCGGAGATGAGAACGGGCTGTCAGCAATAATACCTACAACGTTTTTTGGCAAATCAAATTCACCTGCCATCAGCACCGTCGATGCTCCCATCGATATACCCGAAAGAATAATAGGTGTCTTGTCACCGAATCTTTTAACGGCATATTTTATCCATTTAAGGCAATCGATTCGCTCTTTTATGCCAAATGTTATGGTGTGCCCATCACTTTTGGAGTGGGCCCTCTGCTCAATCAGCAGGGTGTTGTGACCTCTCGCTCTTGCAAGCAAATTACCGCCGCAAAAATCTCGGGTGCTGCTGCCACGGTAACCATGAAACTGAATGTGCAGGGGAGCACCGTCACAAGAGTGTATGTATCTAGCGGCAAGCCTTTTGCCATCGTGTGAATCGATATATACCCATTCACACGGGGTGCTGTCAACCTTATCCATAAAAACCTTAATGTTGTCAGAATTACTTCCATCCTTAAAAAGATGTGCGCCCATAGCCTTTTGCTTAGCCGAAGTGTAGAAGGTTATTATATAAGCGATAAGTGAAAAAAGCATTATCAACAGCAAAAATACTAACAGAGCGATTGAGATTTCCATAACCTACACCTCTTTCTTTCATTTTACTCCAGATTAAATGACTAATCAACAGAATCAAATAAAAAAGTGTTGCGATTTAATTCCTTTTATGTAATAATAATTACATTATGTTAATTTTGCATTAACAAAAAATGTTTAGGAGTAATTATGGAGACTAAAAGAAGTAGCTTTACTGGAAAGCTTGGTTTTGTTCTTGCAGCAGCAGGCTCTGCAGTTGGCTTGGGCAATATCTGGCGTTTCCCTTATCTCGCAGCAAAATACGGCGGAGGTATCTTTTTGCTTGTTTACCTCGTGCTTGCAGTAACTTTCGGCTTCACACTTATGATGGCCGAGATAGCCATCGGCCGCAAAACAGGCCTTAGTGCTATTGGCGCTTTTAACAAGCTTAATAAAAAGTTTTCGTTTATTGGCTGGCTCGGTGCTATCGTGCCTATGATAATTTTGCCCTACTACTGCGTTATCGGTGGCTGGGTTGCAAAATATCTTTATGTGTTTGTATCAGGTGATGGTGCAAAGGCAGCAGGCGACGGCTATTTTGGCAACTTTATCGGTCTCACAGGTGAGCCTATTGCATGGTTTGCGCTGTTTTTAGGCATAACTGCATTGATTATTTTGCTTGGTGCCGATAAGGGTATCGAAAAAATCAGCAAAATCATGATGCCGATTCTTGTTGTTTTGAGCTTAATTATTGCCGGTTACTCGGTTTGTATGCCCGGTGCTCTTGAGGGAGTTGCATTCTACCTTGTTCCCAATTTTACTAAGCTTTCGGTCAACACCTTCCTTGGTGCCATGGGTCAGCTTTTCTATTCAATGAGCCTTGCAATGGGCATCATGATAACCTATGGCTCATATATGAAAAAGGATGTTAACATCGAATCCTCAGTTCACCAAATCGAGATTTTTGATACCGGTATCGCTTTTCTTGCAGGATTGATGGTTATCCCCTCAATCTTTGCCTTTGGCAACGCAGGTGACCTCGACAAGTCAGGGCCTGGCCTCATGTTCCAGGCTCTGCCCAGAGTGTTCGACAATATGTTTGGTGGCTCAATAATCGGTGCCCTTTTCTTCCTCTTGGTGCTCTTTGCTGCGTTGACCTCGTCTATTTCACTGATGGAAACTGTAGTTTCTATCTTTAGCGATAAGTTTAAATGGAATCGCAAGGTGTCTTTGATTGCCGTTATTGTGCTTTGCTTGATAGTAGGTTTGCCCTCATCACTCGGCTACGGCGCATGGTCACACATCACAATTATCGGCATGCCCTTCCTTGATTTCTTTGATTTTATCAGCAACAGCGTTCTTATGCCGATTGTAGCTCTTCTTACAGCAATGTTTGTTGGCTATATAATAAAACCTAAAGCAGTTATCGAAGAGGTTGAAAGCTCAGCAAAATTTAAGAGCAAAGGCCTTTTCACCGTAATGATAAAATATATTGCACCGATTTTCATTTTGCTCATTCTCATATCATCGGTGCTCAGCGCATTCGGTTTAATTAAAATTTAAAAAATGCACCTCAAAGCCATCGCTTTGGGGTGCATTTTTTATCTTTTAATTGCCCCAATACTTTCTGTCAAGGCTTCTTAGCTGAATGGCTTGCATAATGTGTGGGGTATCAATAATTTTTGCTCCGTCAAGGTCGGCAACGGTACGAGCAACCTTTAAGATGCGATCATAAGCTCTTGCTGACATATTGAGTCGCTCAAAGGCAGATTTAAGAGCCTGAGAGGCATTTTCGGTTAACGGGCAAAACTGACGAATTAATTTTGATGTCAGTCGTGCGTTGCAGGTAACCCCCGTGCCTTCATAGCGTTTTTGCTGAAGCTTGCGAGCAGTGTTAACTCGCTCTCTTATTTGAGCAGAGGTTTCAAATTTTTCGTTGCTTGAGAGGGCGTCGTATTCAACCGGTGGCACCTCAATGTGAAGGTCAAGTCGGTCAAGCATAGGTCCCGAAACGCGACCAAGATAATTTGAAACGACAGTCGGTGAGCAGGTGCATTTTTTGCCGGGGTGACCGAAGTAACCACAAGGGCAGGGGTTCATAGCGGCAACCAGCATAATCGAGCAGCTAAAGGATAGCGACCCTGCAACACGAGTGATGCTCACAACTCCATCCTCTAAAGGCTGCCTTAAAGCCTCAAGAGTGTGGCGCTGAAACTCGGGCAGCTCGTCAAGAAACAGCACACCGTTGTGCGCCAGCGAGACCTCACCGGGTCTTGGCACCGAGCCACCACCGGACATACCGGCAGGGGAGATGGTGTGGTGAGGGGAACGGAATGGGCGCTGATTAATCAGCGCAACACCCTCAGGCAAAACGCCTGCAATTGAATGAACCTTTGTTGTCTCAATCTGCTCATCAAAGGTCATCTCGGGCAGTATCGAGGGCAAACGCTTTGCAAGCATGCTTTTTCCTGAACCGGGAGGGCCAATCAATAACACGTTGTGACCGCCTGCAGCAGCTATCTCGAGAGCTTTTTTAGGAATGTGCTGACCTTTAACGTCGCAAAAATCAGGATACTCGGTAATTTTTGCAAAACTAAAATCGGTCGCTTTGACAGCGCTAATGATTTCTTCGCCGTTTAGATGTTTAATAAGACTTGTAACGTTCTCAATCGGAATTATTTCAATACCTTCAACCACCGAAGCCTCAGGTGAATTTTGCTTTGGCAGATAAAAACGCTTAAAGCCCTTTTGCTTTGCGTGTATAACCATTGCGAGCACACCGTTTATGGGTCTAACATCACCTGTCAGAGAGAGCTCACCTGCAAACATGCAATCATTAAGCGAAGCGCTGATTTGGCCGGATGCAGTGAGTATCGAAACAAGTATGGGCAAATCATAAACAGGACCCTCCTTGCGAAGGTCGGCAGGAGCGAGATTTAGTGTTATTCTGCTAAGAGGGAAGTCGAGATTGCAATTGCGCACGGCAGCTCTGACTCTATCGCGCGATTCTTTAACAGCTGCGTCGGGAAGACCGACGATATCAAAAACGGGCAGACCCTGAGATAGGTCAGCCTCAACCTCAACCGTAAAAGCATCCATGCCGAACAAACCGGCGCTGTAGACAACAGAAACCATTTAAAACGACCCCCACTTTTTTTAAAATAATTTTAACATATTGGGGGATTAATATCAACAAAAAAGTGAGGGTAGCTTATAGGTCATCTTGGTCTTGCTGTGGCACCTCGCTAACACTCGGCACACCAGTGTACATTCCGAGTGGATCGAATTCACTAGGCTCATTATCAATAATGTTGAGCGCTTTAAGAGTAGGCTTTTTTGGCGTTTTTGGCGTAACTTTGTCCATACATATCACCTCCGTCTAAATTATTTGTAATAATAAAAATTATATGCGCTTAAAAGTGCTCAAAACCGACTATAATATTGTAACGAGCAATCGCCATCACCTTGACAATTATAAGGGATATGTTGTATAATATTATCTTAACATAGGGTAATAGCACCCTCCGTAAATATTAATGATTTTGCAACATAATTTTCGATTAATGCTACCGTGTTTAAAAGCATAATCGGTTGACCGTTATAATACAATGGTTTCGCTAATGCGAAAGCTAAGAGAAAGAGAGTAATCTATGTCCGAAAACAAGAAAAATTCTTTAAAACCAAATCAAAGCAATAAGCAGTCTTCATCTCAAAAGGAGGGCAAATCAAGGCCAAAGTCTGCTCAAAAGCTCACCGAAAAGAAAACGTCAAAGCGCAATTTCAAATCTAACAGCCAAAGCTCTGTCAAGAGGGCTCAATCAGGTGGCAAGCGCTCAAAGAAGGCGCCTGTCCCTGCAATTCCGCTTAAGGTAATTCCCCTTGGTGGCCTAGAAGAGATTGGCAAGAACCTAACTGTCTTTGAATGTGGCGACGATATAATTATTATCGATTGCGGCATGTCATTCCCCGATGAGGATATGCCCGGTATCGATTTGGTTATCCCTGATTTCACCTATCTTATTCGCAACAAAGACCGTATCCGTGGCCTTTTTGTAACCCACGGCCATGAGGATCATATAGGTGCAATACCTTATCTGCTCAAAGAGATAAGCATGCCTGTTTACGGCACTCGCCTTACCATCGGTCTTATCGCAGGCAAGCTTAAAGAGCACGGCTTGTCAGATAGCGTTTTAAATCAGCGTAAACCCGGCGACATTATTAACGCAGGTTGCTTCTCAGTTGAGCTTATTCACGTTAACCATTCAATTCCCGACGCTGTCGGTATGGCTATTCGTTGCCCTGCAGGTCTTTTTGTTCACACGGGCGACTTCAAGATTGATATGACTCCCATCGATGGCGATGTTATCGACCTTGCCCGATTCGGTGAGCTTGGTGAAGAGGGCGTAACAGCCCTGTTTATGGATTCAACTAACGCTGAGCGCTCAGGCTATACTCAAACTGAGCGTATCGTCGGCAATACCTTCTCAAGCATTTTTGCCCGTTCACTCGATAAGAGAATAATTGTTGCAACCTTCTCGTCAAACATTCACCGAATTCAGCAGGTTATCGACGAGGCAGCAAAATATGGTCGCAAGGTAGCAGTTTCAGGCAGAAGCATGGTCAATACCGTTGCAGTTGCTTCTGAGCTAGGCTATCTTAAGGTTCCCGAGGGCCTGCTTATCGATATCGATATGGTCAGAAAATACGAAGCAAACAAAACGGTTATTATCACCACCGGCTCACAGGGTGAGGCAATGTCTGCTCTGCACCGTATGGCATTTTCCGACCATCGCAAGATATCTGTCGGAACCGGCGATGTTATTATTATCTCAGCCAACCCCATCCCCGGCAACGAGAAACTGGTTTCACGCGTTATCAACGAGCTGTTAAAGCTCGGCGCAGAGGTCGTTTTTGAAAAGATGTATGACGTTCACGTTTCGGGTCACGCCTGTGCTGAAGAGCTAAAGCTTATCATGGGTCTTACAAAGCCCACCTTCTTTATGCCTCTTCACGGCGAGTATCGCCATCTTTACAGCAGCGCTCGTCTTGCCCAAAGCATGGGTATCGATAGCAAAAACATCATGATAGGTCAGCTTGGCAATGTTATCGAGTTTACCTCCGATAGTATGAAAAATGTTGCTACCGTTCAAGCAGGTCGTCTGCTCGTTGACGGTCTCGGCGTAGGAGACGTTGGTAGCATCGTTTTGCGTGATCGTAAGCACTTGGCTGAGGATGGTCTTATTGCAGTAGTAATGACCATCGACCGTGTTACGGGTGAGGTTGTTTCAGGCCCCGATATCGTCTCACGTGGCTTTGTTTATGTGCGTGAGTCTGAGCCACTGCTTGACGAGGTTCGCAATTTTGTTTGTCATGTTCTTGACGAATGCTCAAGAAGAGATTGGGCATATGTAAAGACTAAGATTCGCGACGATTTATCTCGCTTCTTATTTAGCAAAACTAGACGCACTCCCATGATTTTGCCGATTATAATGGAGATTTAATAGGGGGCAAAGGTTTATGAAATATAATAAGACCTTTTTGGGCTTGCTGCCCTACATATTGATGATCGCTATGGCGTCTCAAGCAGTAGCAGTCGGCATTCTCGGTCATACAGTGCTGTGCATTGTTCAGCTTGTTGTGCTTGTTGTCGCATCAATAGCAGCCGTCTTTTATGATTTTTCAAAGCATCGTCGATTAGTTCGTCACGTTAAGCATATAGTCGATTCAATGGAGCCCGGTAGTGCATCCTTGATGAAGCTTGATATACCCATTATGGCTGTTTGTGACGGTGAAATCACTTGGTATAATTCTGCTTTTCGCAAGCAATTGCTCTCAGGTCAGGATTGTATCGGCATGTCACCCGACTTTTTGGTGGCTACTGAGCTCTTGCAAGATGGAATAGCCGACGGTATCAACCTTGATTATGATGGCAAATCCTATCGCTTTTTCGTTTGCGATAGCGATGAGTCAACAAAGCTCTGCTATTTTATCGATCGCACCGATGCTGTCATGTTTAAAGATAAATACGAAAAGGGCAAACCCGTTGCCGCTTATATCACCGTTGATAATATTGATGAGCTCATGCGTGGCACAAGAGATAGCGAAGGTGCGCAAATCAGTAGCTCAATCGAGAAACGAATCGAGAATTGGGCGAGTGAGCTTCATGCCGTATGTCGCAAAATCGGTAACGACCGATTTTTGCTTGTAACTGATGAGTCGGGCCTTAGTTATATGCGAGATACCCGATTCGATATACTCGGCAAGGTTAAATCGGTTGACCTTGGCGAAAGAGGTCGTGCGACCCTTTCAATTGGCGTAGGTCACGGTGCATCAGATTTTAGTGGCTGTGAGGAGCTTGCTCGTCAAGCCCTCGATATGGCGCTAGGCCGTGGTGGCGACCAAGCTGCTGTGCGAGATAAAAAGGATTTTGAATTTTACGGTGGTACCTCAACGACCGTATCAAAGCGCTCAAAGGTTCGCACCCGAATGGTCGCTTCGGCTCTCAGCGAGCTTATCTCTAATACCGACAACGTGCTTATAATGGGTCATCGCTTTGCCGACCTTGATAGCTTTGGTTCCTGCTTTGGCATGTATTGTGCCGTCAAAGCAGCAGGCAAACCTGCCAATATAGTTGTTCAGCTTGATAAATGCATGTGCATTCAGCTTGCAAATTACGTTGTCGAATCAACCGACAATCAAAATATGATTGTTACCCCAAAACAAGCGCTCGATTTAGTGGGCAGAAACACTCTGCTTATAATCACCGATACCCACAGACCGACCTTTGTTGAGTCACCCGAATTGTATGAAGCTGCTCCGGCAGTAGTGGTTATCGACCACCATCGCAAAACGGTTGACCATATCGACGATGCCGTTATATTCTATCATGAGCCATATGCATCCTCTGCATGCGAAATGGTCAGTGAGCTTATTCAGTATATGTCGGTCAATGTATCAAAGATTGAGTCTGAGGCTCTTTTGGCAGGTATCATGCTCGATACCCGCAATTTTGTGCTTAACACCGGTGTTCGCACCTTTGAGGCTTCGGCTTTCTTGCGTAGCTGTGGTGCAAGCACCGTAACCGTTAAAGGCTTTTTCCAAAACACAATCGATGTTTACAGAGTTCGTGCTTCGGTTGTATCCAACGCTCAGGTTTATGGCCGTTGCGCTATCTCACTATCCGAAGAGCAAAGCGCTCATGCTCGTTTAGCTTGCGCCCAAGCGGCAGACGATATGCTCGGCATCGAAAATATTGATGCCTCGTTTGTGCTCTTTGTAACAGGTGATACGGTCAATATTTCTGCCCGTTCACTCGGCAAGGTCAACGTTCAGCTTATTATGGAGCAGCTCGGTGGTGGAGGCCATCTCACCATGGCAGCCTGTCAGCTTGCAAACACTACCGTTAGCCAAGCTGCAACTGCTCTTCAAAAGGCTATCGATACCTATGAGCACCAAAACAAATAAAGTTATTATGTAAACCAATTTTATCTCAAAGAAGGAGAATTTCACAATGAAAGTTATTTTAACTGCCGATGTTAAAGGTCAGGGCAAAAAAGGCGAAATGGTCAATGTATCCGATGGCTACGCTCGCAACTTTTTGCTCCCTCGTGGACTTGCTATTAATGCCGATGCTCAGGCAATGACCGAGCTTCGTTCAAGAGAAGAGTCAAAGGCTCATCACCTCGCGCAGGAGAAGGCGGCCGCTCAGTCGGTGGCCGATGCCATCGGCGGCCAAACGATCAAAATGTGCGTCAAAGCGGGCGCAAGCGGCAAGCTGTTCGGCTCCATCACATCAAAAGAGGTCGCAGAGGCCGTTAAGAGTCAGCTTAAGGTGGATATCGACCGCCGCAAGCTGAATATGAAGGATGTTAAAGGGGTCGGCGACTATACCGTTGAAGCCCGTCTTTATACAGGCATCAGTGCCTCGTTCACCCTTAGCGTTGAACCTCAGCAATAATCTACCGCAAAAATTTCCCCAATAATAAGGAGAATGAAAATGCCGGATAATGTACAGTATGATGTGCTTTCAGGGCAGCAGATGCCCTTCAGCGCAGAGGCAGAGCAGTCGGTGCTCGGTTGTATACTTATAGACCCGACATCGATAGATGTGGTCAACACCATGCTGCAGCCCGACTATTTCTATCTGCCCCAGCATAAAGCCATATTTTCGGTGATGCTCAATATGAGCACCGGCGGTAATGATATTGACGCCATAACGGTGCTCGAGCAATTAAAGCAGGATGGAGTCTATGACGACGCCGGCGGAAAGACCTATTTGATGCAGCTGGCTCAATCGGTCACCAGTGCTGCCAATG
>JAZRMJ010000210.1:0-1568 GCA_045647445.1 Acutalibacteraceae bacterium
TGGGCTATATTTATTGTTTTTATGATAAGCAATCTGCTTGAGGGCAAAAAGGCAGTCTGCTTTGACGGCTACGAGGTCTTTTTGACCGGCGCCGAGATACCCGATGACCGAGTGGTTGCTGACGGCAACATCATCACGGGCAGAGCGGTCGGCACCGCCATTGAATTTGGGCTTGAGATAATCCGTGCCATCAAAGGCGACAAAAAATCCACTGCAATAGGAAATTCGATGAAATGCAAAAGATAGACCTGCGCGAATACAAGGGTGAGCTGCGAGCAGATATCAAATCACGGCGAGCAGCTCTTGACCCTCAACAAAAGGCACAGCTTGATGCGCAGTTGCGACACCGGCTGATAGCCACATATCAATACCGCGAGTGCAAGGTGCTGCTGATATACGCATCGACCGCTATCGAGGTCGACACCTTTGAGATAATAAACCACGCTCTGCGCAACGGCAGACGAGTGGCGCTGCCTCGCTGTATCAGCGGCACAAGAGAGATGACCTTTCACTACATCACCGAAGTCAGCCAGTTAAAGCCCGGTGCCTTCGGTGTGCTCGAGCCGCCCGAGCACCTGCCCATGTGGCAGCCCGAGCACGGCGGACTGGCTGTTGTGCCCGCACTATCGCTTGACAGCTTCGGCTACCGACTTGGATATGGCGGCGGCTACTATGACCGCTTTCTATCCAAATTCACGGGCGACTCCATAGGCATTACATATAGTGAGAATTACTGCTACCGCCTAAACCACGGGCGATATGATGTGCCGCTTGGTGCGGTGCTGACCGAAAGATTTGTCAGAAAGATAAAAGATCAACAGAGGGGGATAAGAAAATGAGCGATTATCGTGATATCTTCAGCAACAGCGACGACCGATATGACCGCCCTGAGAAGGAGGGTGCAGGTCTGAGCTTTAACGGCAATGTAAAGCCCGACCAACCCGACAACCCACCCACAAATACACCCATCACACCCGAAGAGATAATGAGCACCCCGGCAGCACCCCAACCTCCCGCACCGCAGGATGATGACTTCGTCATCGGTGGGGGCTTCAAAATCAGCGACGACTATGCCTCACGCATCCGTAGCCGCAAGGAGCGTGCGATGGAGCAGGGCAAGCCTCGCCCCGTCTCTGACCGTGATGTCGATATGAAAAAGCTGTCCAAAGAGAACGCACGTGAGAAAAAGCAAAAAAACAAAAAGCCTCACGGCACACTCTACAGCCTAATTTGGGCTGTGGTCATACTGGTGGTCTCCATCGTTTTGGCTTGGATGCTCATTTTGGGCGCAAATGATATGCTCGGTCTTGTGGGCGACAGGAGTGCCGATGTCCAGATTGAAAAGGGAATGAATGTTAAGCAGATATCCAAACTTCTTAAAGAAGAGGGCATCATTGACTATCCCCTTCTTTTCAGAATGTATGTCAAATTCAAGGGTGACGAATCGACCCTCAAATACGGTGGCTTCACCCTTAGTGAAGATATGGGCTACGACGGCATCATCGAGCAGCTTCAAAAGAGCAACGAGCGCAAGACGGTCACCGTGACCATCCCCGACGGCGCCACTG
>JAZRMJ010000211.1:0-1798 GCA_045647445.1 Acutalibacteraceae bacterium
ACAGCGATAGTATAACGCCTACTGTAAACATTGGTGCGACCACGCACAGCAAGCAGACCCACATCTGATAAAAGCCTGCTAACCATTCGGGGCATTGAGCCATATTCTCTACAATCATTTTAAACTCAAACCCTGTTGTGAACACCTGAAATGAGTTTAAAACAGATAAGACAACTGCACAAGCGCCACCTATGATTGATGGGTCGCACATTGATATGGTTGCAGGCAGTATAGCTAAAAAGGTTGAGAGAAGCACTCCAACAAACAGCACTCTGAAAAGATTAGCTTTTTTCTTTCTTTGCGTTATAAAGGTGTTGACTATAATTGCAATAAAGCCTGTAATTACAAGGCTAAATATTGAGGCAGTTAAAAAAATCAACCACATAAAAATTACCTCCGATAGACCAACAATTCTATGATTTAATTATACTTCTAAGTCATAACCCTGTCAACGAATATTAGACTCAAATCAAGACACTGCCTGAGCAAACATTATTTTGCTTTTTAAAGCATTTAAGCCGCTCTTTTTCTTGGCAAATCATACTGTTTTGAGTTTAATACACCCCGACATCAAGAAAGATAACCTGCGTTTTGTTACCTGCCATTAAACAGACTTTTATTTGATCCAAATATTTTTCAGTTTTTTGGCCAGAGCCTCATCGCTCATGGCAGAATCGACCTCGATGAGCTTTATTCTCATATCCTTTGCCCTTTGCCTTACGTATTCACCCAGCTCGCCAAGTGATGAGAGAGAGGTTGCAACCAGCACCTTGACCGAATACACATTGCCGAATCGCTCGGCTACGGTGTTTAGCTTATAAAGCTCGTCGGCTTTAATAATCCCGTTTTTGCATGAAATAAAGACGGGGATCATATCGTGCATGAGCATGATATCAATCTCGTTTTCGGTATCAAAGATATCCTCGCTTTTTTCGTCGTGAAATTCACCATCCCAATCTATAACAACTCCGTTTAAGGCATCGTTATAAACATGAACTCCGTCATCATCAATAAGATTTTTGGCAACGGTAAACACCTTCATTTCTAAGGCTTGACCGGCTTTAGTAAGGCACTTTTTGACCTGCTCGTTTTTGTAAGAAAGGGTAAGGCTTGTCTCACTCTCTTCAAAATGGGTGAGCAATCCGTTTTTGAGCAGATAGTTTATAAAACCCTTTGCAGGCTTATATTTAGCTCTGTTGCGAGCAAGGTAATGCTCAAGGGCTGTTAAGGATGCTGTGGTAGTCAGCTTATCGGGTGAGGTCTTGCCTACCTCTTGAGCTCCTTCAAGGATTCCGATTTGGGCATTCCAAAAACGGAAATCGCCCTTACAAAAATCCCAAATGAGATTAACATCCTTTAAAAAGTCGATATTCAAATCCCACTTATAGGTTTTATCCTCATCGATGGTGCCGTATGCCACCTCGCCACCATAGATTCTTACGTTTTCATCTATAGACAAGGTGGGGGGCTCTTTATAAATAGTTGTGCCGTCTTTATCAAAATCGTTAATAGTATTGTTGCGAAGATTAAATCTATGAATTTGAATATTCTTATCAGGGTGTTTTGCATAGACGATGCCAAGCGCAAGGGTTAGTATCTCTTCGCCACCGGTTATATCAAAAACGCAATCATCATAGGTTTCTACAAGCTCAGTCAAGAGAGACACTGCATTGTCGAGATTGCTTTTTGATACAGTTTTGTAGATAAACTCTATTTTTTGACCTCTATCTAAAAAAACACGCTCATAATTTGCAATCTGCTTCTTCATTAGCTTTGAATTGTCGCCTATATAAACAAC
>JAZRMJ010000212.1:0-1794 GCA_045647445.1 Acutalibacteraceae bacterium
CGACAAAAACATAGCAGAAATTCTACGCTTAAATTTAGATAGAGAGGGCTTTGAAACTGTTTGTGCCTTTGATGGGGAAGAGGCGATTGCTGTTTTTAACGAAGAGCATCCAAATCTTATTCTTCTAGACATAATGCTACCTAAAAAAGATGGTCGTCAGGTTTGTCGCGAGATTCGCAACTTTTCTGATATACCTATAATTATGCTCACTGCTAAGGGCGAAACCTTCGATAAGGTCTTAAGCTTTGATTTAGGCGCAGATGATTATATTACTAAGCCTTTTGATTCTAAAGAGGTCATTGCCAGAGTTAAAGCTGTATTGCGTCGTTTTCATCCTATGGTCAACGATGTTAAAGAGGTTAGCTTTGATAAACTAAAAATAAATCTCTCGAATTATACACTTTTAGTTGATGGCGAGCAGGTTGATGCTCCTCCTAAAGAACTTGAGCTTATATTCTATCTTGCTTGCAACCCCAATCGTGTTTTTACTCGTAACCAGCTTCTTGATGAGGTTTGGGGCTTTGATTATTATGGTGACTCCAGAACGGTTGACGTTCATATTAAACGACTTAGAGAGAAACTTGAGGGTGTTAGCGAAAAATGGGCGCTCAAAACTGTTTGGGGCGTTGGATATAAATTCGAGGTTATTTAAATGTTTCGCTCATTGTTTGCAAAGATGTTTTCAGCAACAACCGTTATAATTGTTTTTGGTATTAGTGCGCTGGTTATTTTGTTCACCGTCATGTCAACTACTGCTTGGCAACGTGAACGACTTAGCGTGTTAGAGAGCAACGCTATTGCTATTGCCGATGCCTATAAAAAAATATCTGTTGCAAACAATATGGCAGAGGTGGATAGAATTGGCGCGACAGTTGCTGATGCAACCAATTCAACCGTCTTTTTTGTTGATAAAAATGGTATAACCTATATTTGTAGCGATTTAAGCAATCATAAAAACTGTGTTCACGTTACTGTTAATGTTTCATCAAATATAATGAAGCAGGTTAAAAACAAGGGCGTTTTTAAAGAAACGGGTACCTTTTCTAAAACATATATTAAAGACTACTATACGGTTGGTGTGCCTGTTTATGACAGTTTTGGTGATTATGAGGGAGCAGTTTTTGTTTCTGCCTCAACCGATTCTGTAACAGACTACACTCCTGAGGTTATAAGAGCATCAATTTTTATTGCAGTTGGCGTTCTTATTGTTTTAATGATTGTTATATATTGGTACACAAGAGACCACTTAAAGCCAGTTCATCAAATGACAGTTGCTGCTAAAGCTATGGCTAATGGTGACTTTTCGCGTAGGGTTTCTGCTCCACATGATGACGAAATAAACGAGCTTGCTGAGTCATTTAATGCGATGTGCACTTCGCTTGAATCGCTTGAGCATATGCGAAGCAGTTTTATTTCAAACATATCACATGAGTTAAAAACCCCAATGACTACTATTTCAGGTTTTATCGATGGCATTTTAAGTGGAACAATCCCCAAAGAAAAACAAAACTATTATTTGGCGATTGTTTCTAACGAAATCAGAAGGTTATCGACGCTGGTTAATGCTATGCTTAATTTGTCAAAGCTCGAATCGGGTCAAACTTCACTTGCGTGTGCTAAGACTGATTTGACCGATTTGGTTTGCCGAGTCATAATCTCTTTTGAGAGAGAACTCGAATTAAAAAATATCCAAATTATCGGCATGGAGAATACCAATCAAGTGTTTATCGAATGCGATGATAAGCTGATTTTTCAAGCAATTTATAACTTGTTTGATAATGCAGTTAAATTCAC
>JAZRMJ010000213.1:0-2547 GCA_045647445.1 Acutalibacteraceae bacterium
AATTGAAAATGTGTTGACCGAGATTATGTTCAACGTACCTAGTGACCACACTATTGCAAAAGTTATCATAACCAAATCTTGTGTCTTAGATAAGACAGGGCCTGAGCTAATCAGAGACCCAAATAAAAAACCGTTAACACTTGCCACAGGCAAAAAATCAACCATAGCTTAAATTATCATTTATTAGGGAGGTGACTTCATGAACGTAAAAGTAGGGGATATAGCAGAAATGAAAAAGGCTCACCCTTGTGGCAACAACCAGTTTCTTATTACCAGAATCGGCATTGACTTTCGCATTAAATGCTGCAAATGCGGTCGTGAGGTCATGGTTCCACGAGTTAAGGTCGAAAAGAATATTAAAAAACTTATTTCATCTGCAGGTGAGGATTAGCGTATTGTTTTCAATTGCTAATTAACTACCTAAGGAGAAAATAATGTTTGATAAAATTAAATCAGTTGAAATGCATTATAACGAGGTTGCTCAGCGTTTAATGCAACCGGAGATTATCTCTGACCAAGAGCAATATAAAAAGCTCATGAAGGAGCATAAACAGCTTACCCCTTTGATTGAAAAGTATCATGAGTATTGCACAACTATTGAAGCCGAAGCAGATGCTTTAAGCATTCTTGAAGATAAGTCAATTGACAAAGATTTCAGAGAGCTTGCTGAAGCCGAGCTTATAGAAGCTAAAGAAAAAATAAGCTCTACCTCTGAAGAGCTGAAGATTTTACTTTTGCCCGCTGACCCCAATGACGACAGAAATGTTATAGTCGAAATTCGTGGTGGTGCAGGTGGAGAGGAAGCAGCTTTGTTTGCAGGAGTGCTGACCAGAATGTACTCTATGTATGCTGAATCAAAAGGCTTCAAAACCGAGATTTTGTCATCTAACCCCACCGAATTAGGTGGATACAAAGAGATTAGCTTTATGATTGAAGGTGATGGTGCATACTCTCGTTTTAAGTTTGAGAGTGGTGTTCATCGAGTTCAGCGTGTTCCTGAAACTGAGTCTTCGGGCAGAATTCACACCTCAACCGTTACCGTTGCCGTATTGCCTGAAGCTGAAGACGTTGAGGTTGAGATCAACCCTGCAGACTTAAAAATCGATACCTTTCGTTCAAGTGGTGCAGGTGGTCAGCATATCAATAAAACTGAGTCTGCCATTCGCATAACCCATATTCCTACAGGTTTAGTGGTTGAATGTCAAGATGAAAGAAGCCAGTTTAAAAACAAAGACAAGGCTATGAAGGTTCTTCGCTCTCGTTTATATGACCAAGCTCAGCAGGATCAAACAGATGCAATTGCATCTGAGAGAAAGCTTCAGGTTGGATCAGGTGATCGCTCTGAGCGAATCAGAACCTATAATTATCCTCAGGGTCGAATTACTGACCACAGAATAGGGTTAACCCTATATAAAATCGATCAAATGCTTAACGGCGATCTAGATGAGTTAATTGATGCTCTTATAACCACTAACAGAGCTGAAATGCTCAAATCAGACGAAAGTGAAGTATAATGAAAACTTTAAGATTAGACGGTTTTTCAACCGAAAGCATTCAATTAAATACTGCTGCAGATATACTTAGAAACGGTGGTCTTGTCGGTATGCCCACCGAAACTGTCTACGGATTAGCTGCAGATGCATTAAACAGCGATGCAGTTGCTAAAATATTTGTAGCCAAAGGCAGACCTCAAGATAACCCTCTTATAGTTCATATAAGTGAATTTGGTGAGCTTGAGCGCCTTGTAACTGAAATACCATATGATGCTCAAAAATTAGCTGACGCTTTTTGGCCCGGGCCTTTGACTATGGTGCTGCCAAAATCAGATATAGTTCCCGAAATTATCTCTGCAGGGCTAGGGACTGTTGCTGTGAGAATGCCCTCTCATGAAATTGCAAGAGCGCTGATTAAAAAATCAGGTTGTCCTCTTGCAGCACCATCTGCAAACACTTCGGGAAAACCCAGTCCAACCACGGGTGAACATGTTTTAGCTGATATGGATGGCAAAATTGATGCCGTTGTAATGTCTGACCAATGTTCAGTTGGTGTTGAATCAACTGTTATTTTACTTGCTAGTGGTCAAAAACGTCTGCTCAGACCTGGTGGAATCACCTTAGAGATGTTAACTGAGGTCATTGGTCACGTTGACGTGGATAAAGCCGTTTTGTCATCTCAAATAACCGAGTCTGTTTCTTCACCTGGTATGAAATATAAACATTATTCACCTAATACAAGCATCGTTTTAGTTAACGGTTCAACCAAAGATTATTGTGACTTTATAGCTAAGTGTGATGACGATTGTGGCGCAATTTGCTTTAAAGAGGATGAGGCTGAGATAAGCGTTCCAATCATAGTTTATGGTAGCTTGTCAGATGAATCCACACTTGCTCAGGGTATATTTGATGCACTCAGAAAGGTAGACGAGCTGGATATCAAAACAGCCTATGTTCATGCTCCGTCTAAGCAGGGGATAGGGCTGGCAGTTTATAACCGACTGCTCAGAGCTGCCGGATTTGAGGTGGTTGAGCTATGAAAAAAATCGTTGGT
>JAZRMJ010000214.1:0-3317 GCA_045647445.1 Acutalibacteraceae bacterium
GAAGACAACTCTGCCTTTCAACTCCTTGGCTCACAGAACGACATGGCTACGATCCGACTTGTTAAGGGCGCTCCCCTTATTGTAACAAAGCAGCATATTGCCGATGGCAAGGCTCAGGCAGTTATCTGCAACAGTGGTAACGCTAACACCTGCAACGCTAACGGCATAGAGATTGCTGAAAAAATGAGTGAGCTGGTTGCAAATCAGCTTTCAATCGATAAAAACGATATTGTTGTTGCTTCAACCGGTGTTATCGGTCAGCCCTTAAATCTTGACCCCATTGCTGCAGGTATCCCCGTTTTGGCTGAGGGTCTCTCGGCTGAGGGCGGCAACGCTGCCGCTCAGGCAATCATGACCACCGACACCGTTTCTAAAGAGGTTGCAGTTGAATTCACCATCGGTGGCAAGGTTTGTCGCCTTGGTGGTATCGCTAAGGGCAGTGGTATGATTCACCCCAACATGGCCACCATGCTGGTATTTATCACTACAGACGCTGCAATCTCATCCCAAATGCTTCAAAAGGCTCTCTCGGGTGACATTGCTGACACCTTCAACATGATTAGTATTGACGGTGATACCTCAACTAACGATATGGTTACCGTGCTTGCTAACGGCATGGCAGGCAACGACGAAATCTGCTGTGAGGGTGAAGATTTTAGCACCTTTATGAAGGCTCTTAACACCGTAACCGTTGCTCTTTGCAGAATGATTGCCGGCGATGGTGAGGGTGCTACAAAGCTTCTTGAGTGCAGGGTCACCGGTGCTGACACACTAGAATGCGCAAAGACCGTTGCAAAGAGCGTTATCTGCTCAAGCCTTCTCAAGGCTGCAATGTTTGGTGCCGATGCTAACTGGGGTCGTGTGCTGTGCGCTATCGGCTACAGTGGTGCTAAGGTTGATATTACAAAGGTCGATGTTTCATTCCGTTCTGCTAAGGGCGCCGTCGACGTTTGCAAGGATGGCGCAGGAATCGAATTCTCTGAGGAGATTGCCAAAGAAATTCTGCTCGAAAAAGAGATTGAAATTCTCGTTTCGGTTGGCGACGGTCAGTACGCCAGTTGCGCTTGGGGTTGCGACCTCACCTATGATTACGTAAAAATTAACGGAGATTACAGAACTTAAAGATTATGAAAACACCTAACATAGTAAGTGAATTCACTAACATGCAGCGCGCTGAGGTTTTGACTCAGGCGCTACCCTACATTAAAAGATACAACGGCAAGGTGCTGGTTGTTAAATACGGTGGTAACGCCATGATTAACGAACAGCTTAAACAGCAAGTTATGGAAGATATCGTGCTTTTGTGGCTGATTGGCGTTAAGGTTGTGCTCGTTCACGGCGGTGGGCCCGAAATCAGCGAAATGATGACAAAGCTGGGCAAAAAAGCTGAGTTTGTTGACGGCTTGCGTGTGACCGACAAAGAGACTGTAGATATCGTTCAGATGGTGCTCGCAGGTAAGGTCAACAAGACCCTCGTTAATCTGCTCGAGATGAAGGGTGGCAAGGCCATGGGCATCTCGGGTATGGACGGTCGCCTTATCGAGGCTGAGATTAAAGATGAGCGACTTGGCTACGTTGGCGAAATCACAAAGATTCACATTAACCCCGTCGTTGACCTGCTTGAGAAAGGTTACATCCCCGTTATTTCAACCATCGGCTGTGATAAGCACGGCAACGCATATAACATAAACGGTGATACTGCAGCTGCTCGCATTGCAGGTGCAATTGAGGCTGAGCGCCTTATTATGATGACCGACATTGCAGGAGTGCTCCGTGATAAGGATGACCCGACAACCCTTATAAGCGACATCTCGCTCGACGAGGCTGAGCAGCTTAAACAAGAGGGCATTATCTCGGGTGGTATGATACCTAAGGTTGACTGCTGCATCGAAGCCATTCACAGAGGCGTTAAAAACGTTACCATAATGGACGGTCGTGTGCCCCACTCCATTCTGATGGAGATACTCACTAACGAGGGCGCAGGTACCATGTTTAAGGGAGACAAGAAATGAGTAACCTGATAAATGCCGACAAGCAATTTGTTGCCGGCACCTACAATCGCTTTCCTATCGAAATTGTTTCGGGCAAGGGCTCTGAAATGTTCGATGCGAGCGGCAAAAGATATATCGATATGGGCACAGGCATCGGCGTTACCGCATTCGGTATTGCAGACAGTCAGTGGCAAGAGGCTGTAGCCGCTCAGATGGGACTTGTGCAACACACCTCTAACCTTTATTACACTAAGCCTTGCGTTGAGTTGGCTGAGCTTTTATGCGAAAAATCAGGCATGAAAAAGGTCTTTTTTGCAAACTCGGGTGCTGAGGCTAACGAATGCGCCATCAAGGTTGCTAGAAAGTATGCCGCCGATAAAAAGGGTGAGAATTATTACACCATCGTTACCCTTAAAAACAGCTTTCACGGTCGAACCTTGACCACTCTCGCTGCTACAGGTCAAGAGCATTATCACGAGCTGTTTCAGCCCCTCACAGCAGGCTTCGTTCACACCCCTGCTAACGACATTGAGGCGCTCAAATCCATCGTTAGCGAGCACAAGGTTGCCGCTATTATGATGGAGTGCGTTCAGGGTGAGGGTGGTGTTTTAAATCTCGACGACAGCTTTGTTAAGGCTGCATACGAAATTGCTCAGAGCCAGGATATTTTGCTGATTATTGACGAGGTTCAGACCGGTAACGGTAGAACCGGCAAAATGTATGCCTTTATGAATTACGGCATCACACCCGATATTGTGACCACAGCAAAGGGTCTTGGTGGTGGATTACCAATTGGTGCCGCTATGCTGGGCGAGAAGGTGCAAAACGTTTTAGGCTTTGGCGATCATGGCTCAACCTTTGGCGGTAACCCTGTCTGCTGTGCAGGTGCTGTGAGCATAATTAAGCGCATTGACGACGCTCTGCTCGATGAGGTTAAGACTAAGAGCGATTACATTCGCTCAAGGCTTGAAAACGCTAAGGGCGTTGAATCGGTAAGTGGTATGGGTCTTATGCTCGGCATTAAGACTGCAAAGCCTGCTGCCGAAATAGTTAAGGCTTGTAATGAACGTGGTGTGCTCTGCCTGACTGCTAAGGATAAGGTTAGATTGCTCCCCGCTCTCAACATCCCGCAGGATATTTTAAGCGAGGCTATCGACATTTTGGTCGAGGTTTGCGCCCCGTAAAGACAAAAGATAAGCTATCCTATTCGCTTGCGTGGTTTGCGATAAACAGAATAAACTAAGCCCAACAGACTTAATATCACTTTCTTTTTGAAATATCACGCTGATTTTAATCTGCATATCACTATTAAGTCGGAGGCCAAGC
>JAZRMJ010000215.1:0-2911 GCA_045647445.1 Acutalibacteraceae bacterium
TGCACCTGAGCGACCGACAATGCCGAGCATTTGACCTGCTCCGACCTTGAAGGATACGTCGTTTAGCACGGGGTTACCCTTTTCGTAAGAGAAGCTGACGTTTTTAAGCTCAACATCGCCCCTTATATTGGTTAGTCTAACGGGGTTTTCGGCTTCGGAAACATCGGGCTTTGCATCGATTATTTCAAATATACGCTGAGCGCTATTCATGCAGTTGACCCATTGACGCAAAAAGTTTGCGATGGTATCGATAGGGCCTGAAAGCATACCTACATAGCCTGTGAAGGTTATAAGCAGAGGGTAATCCATGCCGAAGGTGGCAGTCATTATCATTGATGCGCCTACAGCATAAACCGACATGCTCGCAATGCTTCTAACTACCCAGAAGAGAGCCGTTATGCGACTATCGGTATCAACAATGGCAACCTCGGCATCTCTAACTCTTTTGTTGTTTTTTTGAAAGCGATCTGATTCGTCACCCTGTCGGCCGAAGGCTCTGACCACTCGGGCACCGACAATATTATCGTTAACACCCGAATTGAGTCTGCGAGATGCTCTCCATCTGCGACCGTACATCATCCAAAGCCTTGGTAATATAAAATATGAAAGAATTGATGATATGGGTATCAAAATTATAGCTACTATGGCAAGCAGCCAATTGAGTTTAAACATGATACCGGTGGCAACGACAACGGTTACAAAGTCGATAATAAGGGCTGGCAAGTTATCGATAAACATGCCTGTAACCTGGTCGGCATCGTCAAGCACTCGGTTCATAAGCGAGCCGGTCTCGCGCGAATGATAGAAGCTGATAGACAGACGGCTCATTGCTTCAAAAACCTTGTTTTTAATATCGCGCACTACCTTGGGCACAAACTTTGCAACGATATATCCATGCAGTGTGCCAAAAACTTGATTTAGCACCTTAACACCGAGCATAGCAAGAACTATCAAAAACAGCGCTGTGCTAACCGATGCCATTTCGCTCTCTTTGACACCCTTTTCTAGTATTTGACCGTATAGCACCTGACCGTTAAGATAGGGGGTAATAAGACCTACCACGGCTGAAGCGATAAAGCACAAAACAACTGCTGTAACACCCAATCGGTAGGGCTTAAAAAAGCCAATCAATCTGCCAAACTGGCCAATGCGACCCTTGAAAGAAGATTTTTTCTTATCTTTATCTTTGCTTTTATCTTTATCTCGTGGGGGGCGATGGCCTCTGCCGTAGTCATCGGGCGACTTAGTGTGGGTCACCCTGCGAGCAAGTCGGCGCATATCGGCAGCGCAGCTCTCGCTAGACACAGCAACCTTTTGTTCTTTCTCTCCGAGCTTTGCTACAAGCGAAACGCAAGCGACCTGAGCCTCGACCGAAAGATCACTAATCTCGCTCAAATTGTAGCTTTTAACAAGGCAGTCGCTCTCGGGCTCGATAGCCTTTTTATCGGTAAGGTCTATGCGTGAGAGAGGTTTTGCGCTCTCAATAGCATAGAGCTTATCGTCGGTTAGCACAAGCCAGCCCAAACGATAATTCAGCCCGATATCCATATCTGTTTGGCAGACCTCACAGACCGTATCAGGCTCTATACCCAAATGGGTGAATTTATTGGCGAATTCAGGCCTTTTTTCTGTATTAGATAAACGCTCCATAGTATCACCGAATAGTATTTTTTTAAATCAATTAATCTATTAACTATTCTACCACAGCTCACTATAAAGTGTCAACAGAGCAATCTTCGTGATTTAGTCAAATTAACTAATTTGTTAATTGGTATTTTTACACAAAGCAGAATTGAAATATTCACTTAATTGTGATATAATCGCTATAGTTATTTGGCATAAAGCTTGTTGAATGCACCTTTGTGTTATATAGAGGTGCTTTTGTTTGTGCTTTTGCCTTAACACTATTTCAGGAGGTCAAACCATGAAAAAATCTTTTAAAAGAGTGCTGTCAGCAGTTGTTGCAGTAATTATGATAATTACCTGCTCAATTGTTGTTTCAGCAGCGTCTAGCAGTCAGCTTTATTGCGGCGACATGAATATGGACGGTCGCTTCTCTCCTGCTGATGCTATCACTCTTAAGCAAGCTGTATTAAAAGCCATCACCCTTGCAAGCGCATCACTTCGCATGGGTGATGTTAACAAAGATGGAAACGTAGACAGCAACGATGCTCTGCTTCTTAATCAGCAGCTGCTCGGCATCAAAAATATCACCAATGTTTTTGAGCCCGACGTGTGGACTGCTGTCCCCATGACCAGCGCTGCTCAAGCTTCTGCAGGCATTGGTGGCGGCGAAGGCTGTCAGTGGCCTTTGTTTATTACCTTCTCACAGACCGACTCCAACATTGCATTCCTTGGCATCGATGTTGGTGGCCTCTATCGCTCAGCCGACGGTGGTAAGACCTGGGCTCAGTCATCAATCGGTCTTAACTCATCAGGCGCTACAGGTCTTGTGACCGACCCCAACAACGGCAATCGCGTGCTCGTTTGTGGTGTTAACGGCGTTAAAGACGAAAACAACGGCCTTTATATGTCTGAAGACGCAGGTTTGACCTGGAACCCCGTTAAAAGAGACGGTAATGTATATGGTCACCGTGATATCCGTGATTCTATCGCATTCGATAAGACAAGCTATTCAGCATCTATCGGTGGTAGCGCTATCGCTTACTGGTTGAGAGAAGACGGTGTGCTCTTTAAGTCAACCAACGGTGGTAAGAGCTGGAGCCAGAAGGCTTCTTCATCCGACTACGCTAACGGTGAAATATTCGTTAGCCCCTCTAACGGCTACCTCTATCTTGCAACAAGCAAGGGCTTCTATCTTTCAACCAACGGTGGTAGTGGCTTCACAAGAAAGCTCTCTAACGCCATCACCGGTATCGACGTTATAGACACTCAGCCCAGCAACGTTTAT
>JAZRMJ010000216.1:0-5599 GCA_045647445.1 Acutalibacteraceae bacterium
TGACGGATTGCGCCTGCCTGACCGGTAACGCCACCACCGGTAACGGTGCAAATTACATCGAACTTGCCCTCGGTGCCGGTAACGTTGAAGGGCTGACGAACGATAAGCTTAAGGGTATCAAGACCGAAATAATCATCGATATCGCGGCCGTTGATGGTGATCTTGCCGGTGCCGTTGGCAAAAACACGAACGCGGGCGACAGAGCTCTTTCTTCTGCCGGTGCCGTAGAAATAAGGTGTAGACTCGTACATTTATAGCGCCCTCCTTCGATTAATATTCCCAAACTTCGGGCTTCTGGGCTGCGTGAGGATGCTCAGCGCCCTTAACCACGTGAAGTCTGGTCAGTGCCTTACGGCCGATGGTGGTGTCGGGAATCATTCCCTTAACTGCGAGCTCCATAGCCAACTCGGGGCGAGTTGCCATGAGAGTGCGATACTGGACAGCCTTGAGACCGCCAATGTATCCGGTGTGACGATAGTAATACTTCTTATCGAGCTTTGCGCCGGTAAGAACAACGTCGGCTGCGTTGATGACGATAACAAAATCGCCGCAGTCAACATGGGGCACAAACTCAGGCTTGTGCTTGCCGCGGAGAAGTACTGCAGCCTCGGCAGCTACGCGACCGAGAGACTTGCCCGCTGCGTCAATGACATACCACTTGCGGCTAACTTCGCCGGCTTTGGGCATATAAGTTGACATAGTAGTTACCTCCAAACAAAATTATACTTTTTTCAGTGCAGGAGTAATAATATCACAATCGGTGAGCCTTGTCAACACCTTTTTTCTAAAAATTTAATTGACAATGCTCAATCTCGTTTTTTCTCGTTTTTGCTCCTTTTTTCTCTCGTTTGCTCACTTGCGATTTTTATTTTTTAAAACAAAAAATTGCCAAATTTCGCGCTTGTAATTATTTTGGCTTGCCTATATAATATAATGTAGCCTTTAAAAGGAGGGGATAAAATGCAAATGCTCATGAGCCATATGAGGGCGGCAATGCAGCGCTACCGTATGATTGAGCCAAACGATGTAATCGCCGTAGGCGTTTCGGGTGGCAAAGACTCGCTCGCGCTTCTGGTCGCGCTATGCAACATGCGTCGCTTTTATCCTATCCCCTTCACGGTTAAGGCGATAACCCTCGATATGCAGTTTGGAGGTCAGCCGACCGACTACAGCCCAATCGAAAGGCTATGCGATGAGCTGGGCATTGAATACATTATAAAGCGCACCTCTCTCGCTTCGGTCATATTTGATGAGCGCAAAGAGAAGAACCCCTGCTCACTATGCGCCAAAATGCGACGGGGTATGCTCCACGACACTGCCAAGGAGTTGGGCTGTAACAAGCTGGCTCTGGGTCATCACCTCGACGATGCTGTGGTTACCTTCTATATGAACCTGCTCGACGGCGGCAAAATCGGTTGCTTTGCCCCTGTGAGCTATCTATCTCGCAAAGATTTATATCTCATTCGCCCGATGGTTTTTGCCTATGAAAAAGACGTGGTCAAGGTGGCTAACAGGCTAAAGCTGCCCGTTGTTAAGTCATGCTGCCCTGCTGACGGTGTGACCGAGCGGCAGAGGGTTAAGGAGCTAATCGACTCTCTCGAAAAAGAAAATGGGTATTCATCCCTCTATCAAAAGACCCTCGGAGCGCTTCAGCGCGCGGGTATTGACGGCTGGGGCGAGGATAACCGATAGAAAGCATGTTTTGTGTTTAAAAAACATTCTTTTTCTATTAAATAATGGTTGCATTTCGTGGGGATTTAAGCCATAATGAAACTGTATAATTAGTTTGTTTTAGGGGGTGCGATATGCCCGTTGCAATAGTGACCGGTGGCTCAAGAGGCATCGGTCGAGCAATAGTCGAAACACTCTGCGATGCAGGGTGGGAGGTGACCTTTTGCTACCAAAATAACTGCGATGCCGCAAACGAGGTTGCAAAGGCCACGGGTGCAACAGCAGTAAAGTGCGATGTTGCTGACCCTCAAGCAGTTAACAGCATGGTAGAGGGCGTTATCGCGCGTTGCGGCAGCGTCGACCTATTAGTTAACAACGCCGCTATCTCTTTTGTTGGTCTTTTTAGCGACATAACGGCTACCGAGTGGGAGCGCATGCGCTCGGTCAACATTGACGGCACCTTAAACTGCATTAACGCAGTTTTGCCTAACATGATACACTCAAAGTCAGGTAGGATAGTTAACATATCCTCCGTTTGGGGTCAGGTGGGTGCATCCTGCGAGGTTCATTACTCTATGACTAAGGCGGCTATTATCGGTCTGACTAAGGCTCTCGCTAAAGAGGTCGGCCCATCGGGTATAACCGTCAACTGCGTTGCACCCGGTGTTATTAAAACCGATATGAATTCTCATCTATCCGACGAGGATATGGCTCTGCTCTCAGGCGAAACTCCGCTTTGCCGCATCGGCACGCCCGATGAGGTGGCAAAATGCGTTTTGTTTTTAGCTAGTGACGGAGCCAACTTTGTGACGGGTCAGGTTATCACCGTTGACGGTGGGTTTGCCCTGTAACTTTTTTGGAGGCATTTGATGGATTTTTTGCACCGCACTTGGGCCGAAATAGACCACAGTGCTTTGATAAACAATTATAATATAGTAAAGAGCAAAATTAATAACGGCTGTATGGTCATGAGCGTTGTTAAGGCTGATGCCTACGGTCACGGAGCGATTGAAGTGGCTCGCACCCTCGAAAGGGTGGGCACCGATTGGTTTGCCGTATCTAACGTAGAAGAAGCGCTACAGCTTCGCAGAGCAGGCATTAAAAAGCCGATATTGGTGCTTGGCACCACCCCTGCCGAATACGCTTTGCTGCTCGCTGAAAACAATATCACTCAGGCTGTTTTTTGCGCCGAATATGCAAAGGCGCTGTCGCTTAATGCATCAGCTCAGGGTGTAACCGTTAGCGCTCACATTAAGCTCGATACGGGCATGCATCGCATTGGCTTTGCAACCGATAGCGAGCAGGGCATAAACGAGGCTATCGAGGCTTGCAAATTGCCCAATATTAAGGTCGAGGGTGCTTTCACCCACTTCGCTTCTGCCGATATGGACGGTGACCCCGACGGTAGCTACACAGAGCGTCAGTTTGACCTCTTTTGCAATGCGACCGAGCGCCTCTCTCAAAGCGGTGCCGATATTAAAATTCGCCATTGCTGTAACTCTGCCGCTGCTGTTACAAGGCCCGAGATGGGGCTTGAGATGGTTAGAGCAGGCATTGTGCTTTACGGTCTCGCTCCGTCGAGCGAGATTAACCCCGACGGGCTCAGACCCGTTATGTCGCTGCGCAGCGCCGTTTCGATGGTAAAAAAGGTTAATAAGGGCGACGATATAAGCTATGGTCGCACCTACACTGCCGATAAAGAGAGGGTTATTGCTACCGTGCCCGTTGGATATGCCGACGGATATCAGCGCTCTTATAGTGGCAGCAAGGTGATTGTGGGCAGTCAAACGGCTCGGTCGGTCGGTCGCATCTGCATGGATCAAATGATGATTGACGTGACCGACCTTGGAGTTAAGGTGGGCGACACCGTAACCCTATTCGGCACCGACGGGAGCAAAATATTGCCCGTTGATGACCTTGCAAAAATGAGTGGCACCATTAACTACGAATGTGTCTGCCTTGTTACAAAGCGTGTAACCAGAGTTCACACGCTTGACGGCAAGCAGATAAGCATAACCACATTATTAACATCAGAGGAGGATAAAAAATGAAAGTTACACGCTATTTTGAAGATATAAACACTCTTCATCTTGGCACCGAAAAAAATCGCGCCTACTACATACCCTTTGGAACAGCTAAAGACATTTTCACAAAAACAAGAGAAGAGAGCGACCGTTTCGGCCTTTTATCGGGCAAATGGAGCTTCAGCTTCTTTAAAAGCATCGATAAAGTGCCCGAAAACATTATCAACCCCTCTCTGCCTATCAACAAGGATAGCATGATTGACGTGCCCAGCGTTTGGCAGAAGCTTGGTTACGACCAGGTTCAATACACCAACGTTAACTACCCCTTCCCCGTTGACCCACCCTACATACCCAAGCAGAACCCCTGTGGTGTATATAGCCGTGATTTCACTCTGCCCAGTGAGTGGGAGGGTATGCAAAAATATATCGTTTTTGAGGGTGTTGATTCCTGCTTCTACCTCTATGTTAACGGCCAGTTTGTTGGCTACAGCCAGGTATCGCACATGACAAGCGAGTTTAACCTCGACAATTTCCTCAAGGAGGGTGCAAACCGAATCACCGTTATCGTTATGAAATGGTGCGAGGGTAGCTACCTTGAGGATCAGGATAAATTCCGTTGGTCAGGTATCTTCCGTGACGTTTATTTGCTCGGCAGACCCAAAGGCCACCTTCGCGATTATGAGATTCGCACCAATCTTGCAGACGATATGCGTAGCGCTGTGATGACCATTGATATTGACGCTATCAACCCCGAGGATGCTATTATAACCGTTATCGACCCCGACGGTAAAGATGTTGGTGCCGTTCGCCCCGACTCAAGTGGTCACGCTGAAATTGCCATCGATAAGCCCATTCTTTGGAGCGCTGAGACCCCCGAGCTTTACAGAGTGCTCATTGACTGCTGTGGTGAATACATCGGTGACTTTATCGGTATCAGAAAAGTCTCTATTGAAAACGGCGTATTCAAGTTTAACGGCAGAGCCATCAAGTTTAAGGGGGTTAATCGCCACGATTCTGACCCATACACAGGCACCGTTATCAGCACCGAGCATATGCTCCGTGACCTTGAGCTTATGAAGCGCCACAACATTAACGCCATTCGCACCTCTCACTACCCCAATGACCCCAGATTTTTGCAGTTGTGCGACAAATACGGCTTCTATGTTATTGACGAGGCTGATATTGAAACCCACGGTCTTATCTGCGACGATTGGAGCCTTATCACCAATGGCAGTGAATGGTGTGAGTCGGTTCTCGACCGTGTTGAGCGCATGGTTGAGCGTGATAAGAACCGTCAATGCGTTGTTATGTGGAGTATGGGTAACGAATCGGGCTACGGCGCTAACTACGATAAGGCTATAGATTACACCCATAAGCGTGATAACACTCGCTACGTTCATTATGAGGGCTACCCTGTGCCTGCCGATCTTGACAACCTCGAGAAAATGCCCATAACCAAGGTTGACGTTCACTCTCGCATGTATGCAAGCGTTGACTTCTGCACGAGATATTGCGAATCTGACCATATGAAGCCTCTTATTCAGTGCGAATACTGCCACGCAATGGGTAACGGCCCCGGCGACCTCAAGGATTATTGGGACGTTATTTATAAGTATGATAAATTCTGCGGCGCCTTCGTTTGGGAGTGGTGCGACCACGCCCACTTTGCAGGTGTGACCGATGAAGGCAAACGCAAGTTCTATTACGGTGGCGACTCAGGTGAGCAGCCCCACGACGGCAACTTCTGCGTTGATGGTCTTGTTACCCCCGACCGTCAGCCTTCAGACGGACTTAAAGAGCTTAAATACGTTATTCAGCCTGCAAGGGTTGAGGTTATCAACCTTGAAAAGGGCGATTTCAGAATCCACAACCTCTATGACTTTATCTATCTGAGCCGCCTCGAA
>JAZRMJ010000217.1:0-3210 GCA_045647445.1 Acutalibacteraceae bacterium
ATTAAATCTTATGGACTCCGACAATCAACGTTCGCCCGTAACTAGCTTATTGTTATACATATTGGTACCGTATTATTATATAGCTTGGAATTATAAGACATCAAAGATAGTAGGCAATGTTGCGCAAAAAGTTTATATGGATTCAGATGTATCAAAAACCTGTTTGGTATTCTCAATTATTTTTAACGGATTAATAACACCAGTGTTGATTCAATATAAACTTAATTCTTTATCTTCATTATAAGATGATTGACCTCTGTTTTTACAGGGGTCTTTATTTCTTTGTTTAGTTTATCACTTTATCGAGCTGAAGTGATTATTAACAAAAGTTCTCAACTTTTTTGTGCAAGTATACAAAAGTAGAAAAAAACTAAAAAAACACTTTACAACTTTAGTTTGATAAAGTATAATAGCAACATCATTTTAAAACCCGAAAGGGAAAAGGAGATTTTTATTATGAAAAAAATTATTGCATTACTTCTTGCAGTTTTAATGGTGTGCGGTCTAATGGCAGGCTGTGGCGAATCTGCTGACGAGCCCCCCGCTTCTGCAGGTGCTCCCATCAAAACCGAAGGCAAGAAAATCAACGTCGACAACGTCAAGTTCGACACTATCGGCGAGCCTTCTAAGTCCGCTCCCGCCAACGTTCCCGATGGCGAGCCCCACATCATCGGTGTTGACGTTGCTGAGAGAGAGTTCGTTCTTGCTCTTGGCACCAAGAAGCAGATCAACTACACCGTTAAGCCCGACACTGCTGCTGATAAGAGCGCTCACTTTGTAAGTGAAAACGAGAAGGTTGCTAAGGTCGATAAAGACGGTTACGTTCTTGCTGTAGGCTGCGGCACCACTACCGTTACCCTTCGCACCAACGACCAGGGTTTCAAGCGCAACATTAAGATAGTTGTTTATCAAAACGTCGGCGACGATAAGAAGTCAAAAGAAATGCTCGATCTTATCAACGCAGCTCGTGTTGCTAACAAACAGACCGAGTTCAAGAGCGAAGATGCTTCTCTCAAGGCTGCTGCTAACCAGCGCGCTCTCGAAGAGGCTGTCGACATGGTCAACAACAAAGAAAAGGCTATGAACGATAAGCGCACCGGCAAGACCACTACCGTCTATGCCGACTACGATATCTATGCTACTTCCAGCATGAATCTCTACATTTGGGGCGACTACTCAAAGGACACTAAGGAAGCTTATGATGCTCTCGTTAAGACCGAGGCTAACAAGGTAGCTCTTGGCTTGACCGGCGATAAGAAGGTTGACTTTGCTAATGTAGCAGTCGGTTACTTCACCTTCAACAAGGTAACCTACTGGTGCATACTCGCAGCATCAACCACCTAATATTTATCTTAACTTTTCAACGGGCCGGTGTGCGCACCGGCCCGTTATTTTAAAGCGTGATTATCTTGCGCTGACGAGGTGATTATATGAAACGACTTTTGACCTTGCTCTTATCGGTTTTGCTAGCGCTCTGCCTCACAGGCTGTGGCGAGGTTATAACCGTGCCGAAAATCCACGAGGTGTTTGACGACACCCCTGCCGGTCAATCAGGCGAAAAAATCAACCTTAAATATAAGGTTAGCAAAATTGGCAAGCCCTCTGAGAAAAAAGAGGTCAACATACCCAAGGGTAAGCCTCGTATTATAAACATTACCCTTAAAGAAAAGGTCATTATCATCCCCGTTGGCAAGACAGGTCAGATCGAATACACCGTTTTGCCCAAAAACGCCTATGATAAGTCGGCCTATTATCAAAGCTCAGACGAAGAGATTGTTAAGGTCGATAAAGACGGCAAGGTGCTTGGTCTTAAACCAGGCGCAGTCGATGTAATCGTTCGCACCAACGACTCAGGCTTCAGGCGCTACTGCCGAGTTATTGTAACTCGTGGCAAGGGTGACGCTGAAAAGTCAGCCAAGGTTGCCGAGCTTATCAACGAGGCTCGCATTAAAAACGGCTACAGCGCAACCACCAGCACCGATAAGAGCCTTCAGGCAGCGGCCGACCATCGCGCTTTTGAAGAGGCTGTCGACATGGTTAACTACGGTGATACCATGATGGATAACGAGCGCATGACCGAAGAAAAGGGCAAACGAATTCCGATTGAGAAGGATATCTTCTCTGATTTCGGCATCTGGTCAAAATCCTCAAAGGCCTTTTACATTTGGGGTCAGTATGATGCCGAGCAGGTTTATAAAGCCTTCATTGAAGATGATGAATATGCCGAAGCACTTGGCGTGCGTGGTAGTGGAGCCGAATCCTACCAAAATTTTGCTGTAGGATACTACGAGTTTGACGGCATCACCTACTGGAGCATACTCATGACAAGCGAATAATAGATTAAGACGTGGTTTTAAGCTATGAAGACCACGTCTTTTTTTATTTCTAAAAGACACAAAAAGGTGTTGACAAGCCGTAATTATTATGGTATACTGCTAAAGCCGCATATTCCGGGTATGTAATAAGCGAGATAAATCTCCACCCGAGCGTAGCGAGTCTATAATAAAGGCAGGTGCCAGAAGAATGTACGCAGTTATCGTAACCGGCGGCAAGCAGTATAAGGTCACTGAGGGTGACGTTATCTACATCGAAAAGCTTGACGCTGAGCAGGACACAGCTATCTCCTTTGATCAGGTTATCGCTGTTAACGACGACAACGGTCTTAAGGTCGGTGCTCCCTACGTTGAGGGTGCAAAGGTCGAGGGTACTGTCCTCAAGCAGGGCAAGAACAAGAAGATCATTGTTTTCACCTATCGTCCTAAGAAGGGCTCCAAGCGCAAGCTCGGCCACAGACAGCCCTATACCAAGGTACAGATCGACAAGATCGTCCTTTAATTTTCGCTATGACTAGTGCTGTTTTTTATCAACAAAATGACCGTATTTGCGGATTCAGCATTTCAGGTCACACCGATTCATCAGGGTCAGATGAGGCCCGTCTGGTTTGCAGCGCTGTTTCGTCAGCCGTCTATATGGTTGCCAACACTGTGACCGATGTTATCGGTGATCGGGCTGATATTTCTGTCAGCGACGGGCAGTTGAGTCTTATGCTCATCGGTCCCGACCGCTCTCAAGAGCTTCTGCGTGGGCTTATGCTCCATCTTGACGGTCTAAAAGAGCAGTACCCCGATTTCATCCACATTAAAATGGAGGTGCAACACGATGCTTAAGATTAACATTCAACTTTTTGCTCATAAAAAAGGTATGGGTTCG
>JAZRMJ010000218.1:0-1887 GCA_045647445.1 Acutalibacteraceae bacterium
CTCGCAGTTCTCGGTGGCGCACTCGCAGTTGCATTCGTAACTCTTCGCAAGAAGGTTTGCGCATAATCTAATTTAATAAATCGCCGAAGGCTAAACACCTTCGGCGATTTTTCTTTAATTGTTATAGTAAATTTTAGCTCAACGAAGCTGCTTGATTTGCAAGCGAAGGAGGTCAAACTTAAGCCAAAAGTCGCTTGCAGGCCAAAATATTGAACATTTTGATTGTTTGGATTTAAGCGCAAGTAACACATAACAAAAAAGACACCAAAAATTATTTTGGTGTCTTTAAATACCTAATTTTTCAACTTAGCATCTATCAGCTTTAAAAGGTAATATGCAATTATTGCAGCCAAAGCTCCGATCGCAGCACCTGCCAAAACGTCGGTCAAATAATGCACCTGCAAATATAATCTCGAAATGGCAATCAGCGAGGCTGGTATTATAAACAACCATGCTCGACCTTTTAAAGCGAGCCCTGCAGCTATGGCAGCTGCAAATGAAGAGCAGGTGTGACCTGAAGGGAATGACCAATCGCTCGGGGGAGGGATAAGCAGGTTAATATCATTAGCATCAAACGGGCGCACTCTGGCAACCAAAGGCTTTAGAGTCAGATTGCAAATGATTAAACCAATAATAAGAGCAATCGCTATTGAGAACCCACCCCTGCGAGTTTTTTTAAAGCAGAGCAGAATTAATGCCGTAACAATCCAAATCCATCCAGCATTGCCTAAGAATGAAATGAATATCATAAATTCATTTAGCCCTACAATTTGTGTTTTGCCAAAAAACTCAAGCGCGGCATTGTCGATTTGCTGCAGCATAATATCACTCCACGGAAATACAACCATCGGATAATAAAAAATCAGTCGCCATATGGCGACTGATTTGTGTTGGCACCGACCTATTTTCCCGGGGCGTCACCACCCAAGTATTTTCGGCGTTCGTGAGCTTAACTTCTGTGTTCGGGATGGGAACAGGTGGACCCTCACGGCGATTAGCACCAACTCGGAACAAGCATTATACTATCACATGTCCATCTATTTGTCAAGCGTTTTTTTAAAAAAATTAAAATATTTTTTATTGTTCTATTATGGCAATTAAATCGGCAACCGTTTTTGCCATTTGCACACCCCTGCGATCAAGCAGATTTATGTCGAATTCAGCCACCTTAATCTCAGCGAAACGAGCTTTAAACTGCTCAAGCGTACCAACAGGGCAGATGATAATATCAGCGCCCGATTTTATAATTTCTTCGTCGCTACCATTTAGGAGTTTTTCAACCCCGGCAAATTTAGTCAGCTCGGCAGCAATCGAATTATCAGTCAAGGTAATCTCGTCGCTTACGAACAGCGCAGCATTCACTTTAGCATTCACCTTAGCCTTTTTAATTTTGCCGTCAATGTCTTCAAAGGTTTTAGTAGCGTTTCTGACGCCTGTAATGTTTCCGCTCATTAGTACGGCAATATCGCTATAAATATCTTTAAGCTCGCTGTATTTGCTCGCTATTGATATTTTAGCGACCGATATACCTGCATCCTTCATAAGCTGAATGTCTGCGTTATCGGCAACCTCAGAAACAAACACAAGGTCGGCCTTTGCCTTTTTGATTGCACCAATATCAGGTTGCACCGAAGAGCCAAAGCGAGGTAATTCCCTATGCTCAGGGCAATTATCCGAAATACCGATAAGCTGAGCGTCTGATCCCAAAGCGATAATAATATCGGTCGCAATGGGTGAGAGGGATATAACCCTTTGAGGGCAATTCTCAAGCTTAATATCAAGCGCAGTAGCAGGGTAGTCGGTCATTTGCAATGGTGGAGTGTCTTCTTTTGGCTTTGTGCAGCTACAAACTAAAACCAATGTGGCGCACAGCAAAAGACAAATTAT
>JAZRMJ010000219.1:0-3024 GCA_045647445.1 Acutalibacteraceae bacterium
GACTTCTGAAATGCCGACAAAATATCGTAGTGAGCATCTCCGTCTCGGTCATATCTCATCGAGCTGCGCTGAGACAGCTCCTGCGCTATCTCGGCAGTAATGGTGATGGAGCCATCCTCAGAGCTTCGGCTTGAAAGGGCGCATAGCTCAAGTGCGTTTAGCGATTTTCTAACGTCACCACCACAGCCTGCAGCAATAATGTGCACTGCTTGGTCGGTAATATCAATATTAGTCTCCATCTCATCCGAAATGATGTTTACTGCGTTTCTGACGGCTGTTTCAATATCGTTAACCTCAACCGGCTTAAATTCAAAGACCGTGCAACGAGAGAGAATAGCATTGTAAATATAAAAATATGGGTTTTCGGTGGTCGATGCAATAAGAGTCACGCTACCGTTTTCGATAAACTCCAGCAGACTTTGTTGCTGACGCTTGTTAAAATACTGAATCTCATCAAGATAAAGCAGTATCCCACCCATAGCGGCAACGGTGCCTATTTCGCTAAAGACCTCTTTAAGGTCAGCAGTTGAAGCAGTGGTGCCGTTAAGCCTGTGCAAACGCATATCTGTGCGCTTTGCAATAATGGATGCGACGGTGGTCTTGCCCACACCCGACGGGCCATAAAATATCATGTTAGGGATTTTTCCACCGTCTATAATTCGACGCAACGGTCTGCCTTCATCCAAAAGATGATGCTGACCAACCACGTCTTGGATATCGGTCGGTCGGATTCGGTCGGCGAGGGGTGAAGCCATCTTAGACCCTCCTTAATGCTTGATAAGATATATTTTACATCAAATCAAAGCATTTGTAAACGGTTTTATTGTGCGCTCTTTTCTCATAATAATGTATTACGAGATAGGGAGTGGTATGATGATTTATTTGTTAAGCTATGCACCTAAAAAGCGAAAGGGCCTTTTCTCAAAGTTTTTTTCGAGCGATATAGAGGTGTCATATAGCGAAATTTATGGCATAGATTTTTGCGTAATTACCGTTTTGAGTGAGGACGAGATTGATTGGCGCAGGGTGTCAAAACTCGTCTCGGGCGAGCGCATAATATTGCCAAAAGCCATGAATTTGGCTGATAAAATAAAGCTTAATCTATATGACACTAAAACCATAAAGTTAAAGCTTTTAACCGAAGGAGCGTTGGAGGTAATTTGCCTTGCGTCAAATAAGGGAGCGCACCTTTCGGTTATGCTTCTTGATGACAGCGCAGACTATATGCACCTAATCGAACCACTTTTAAAATCGGCTGAGTTAGTAACCGTAATAACGAGCAAGGTCGATGCTTATAATAATTTTGCCCAAGAGATGGCGCTTTGCTATGGAGCAACGCCCATTATCACAAGCGACCCTCAAACGGTCGGCCAGAGTGGGATCATAATCGCACCAAACGGCATCAAGGGCTATGGTGCATTGCCACTGCCTTCAATGATTTTTGCACCCACAGGGTGCGACTGCGTAACGGTCAGAGGCAGCAATATCGATAGCCTCAATTTAGGTCTGCCAAACGACTATGATATGCTCGAATTTTTGGCGGCAATCGAGTCTCAAAACGGATTTGACGGCAAACTGCCGCAGCTTAATTCAATGCATCTCAGGGGAGAGGATGTGCCGCTCGAGAGGCTTGCGTTGCAAATTGCTGTTAAAAGCTAATTTTTTCCTTGACATAGCGCGCTAAAAACTATATAATATTACAGTATATTTTTTGCTCGGTTTAAGATGCAAAAATCATAATGAAACGGAGTGTCAGTTATGGCAAAGCAGTATAAATTTACCCAAGAAGGTTTCAAAAAACTTCAGGATGAGCTCGATCATCTTAAAAACATTGCCCGTACCGAAATTGCCGAAAAGATAAAAGAGGCTCGCTCCTTTGGTGGCCTTTCCGAAAATAGCGAATACGATGAGGCCAAAAACGAGCAGGCTCGTATCGAAGCTCGTATCACTGAGCTCGAGGGTATGCTTAAAAACGCTGTCATTCTTGAGGATGATGTTGAGGCTGCCCAAAAGGTTCGTCTTGGCTCCAAGGTTCGTGTTCTCGATGTAGAGCTCGACGAAGAAGATGAGTTTACCATTGTTGGCTCTGCTGAGGCAGACCCCATGAATGGTGCAATATCTGATGAATCACCCGTTGGCAAAGCTCTTATGAACGCAACTGTAGGCGATACCGTAATCGCTGAAACCCCCGTTGGTGAGCTTGCTTATAAGATCGTCGCCATTTCAAAGTAATAGTAAAATCGAGCGACGGGTTTGGCAACAATCCCGTCGTTTATTAAGTGAGGAAGTGCAGTAATGGAACAGAACAATACCCCCGTCGTTGAGCAGGATTTAAGCGAACTGCTTCAGGTCAGACGTGACAAGCTCGCTCAATTAAGAGCCGACGGCAAGGACCCTTTTGAAATCACAAAATACGATGTTAACGCTTACGCAGCCGATATAGTTACCGATTTTGATAACCTTGAGGGCAAGAGCGTTTTTTGCGCAGGTCGTGTTATGAGCTGGCGCAAGATGGGCAAGGCATGCTTTATGGATTTGCGTGATACCACAGGCCGTATCCAGCTTTATATTCGCAAGGATGATGTTGGCGAAGAGTGCTACGATAATATTAAAAAGTCATTCGATATCGGCGATGTTATCGGTATCGAGGGCACCGTGTTTCGCACCAAAATGGGCGAGATATCACTTCATTGCACCAAGGTAACCTTGCTTGCAAAGTCTCTTTTGCCCCTTCCCGAGAAGTTCCACGGCCTCAAAGATACCGATACCCGTTATCGTCAGCGCTACGTTGACCTTATCGTCAATCCCGATGTTAAGCGCAACTTTGTAATTCGCTCACAGTTTATTAAGTTCATGCGTAGCTATCTTGATAATATGGGCTATATCGAGGTCGAAACCCCCGTTCTCAACACCATTGCCGGTGGTGCGAGCGCAAGACCCTTTATCACTCACCACAACACCCTTGACCTTGATATGTATATGCGCATAGCAACCGAGCTCCCCCTAAAGCGCCTTATCGTCGGT
>JAZRMJ010000220.1:0-1046 GCA_045647445.1 Acutalibacteraceae bacterium
AGTTTAAGGATTTAACCAAGTTTGACAGCACCGTCAAGGCGCTCGAAAAGCTCGAGGGTGTCAAGAATGTTCGTCATGAGCGTGATGTTGCCGAGAAGGTGACGGGCATCCGTCAAACGGTCAACATCGCCAGCGTGTGGATTGTTGCACTGCTGCTTGTCATAGCTGTGGTCATCGTCTGCAACACCATTCGCATCACCATGTATAACCGCAAGCTCGAGATCAGCATTATGAAGGCGGTCGGTGCGACCGATTCCTTCATCCGTTTCCCCTTTATGGTGGAGGGAGTTATGCTCGGTCTTATCGCCTCGGTTGCGACCACAGGTCTGCTTTATGCGGTCTACCGTGTGGCAATAACCGAATTTGAGCGTGTTATGGGCGGCTTCACTGCCATCCCGTTCAGAGATTTTGCTCTGCCGCTGTTTGGCGCCTTCGCACTGATAGGCGTTGCAGTCGGCTTAATAGGTAGCCGCTTTATCATCGCCAAGTATCTTAGAAAGGAAGGAAGCGAATTCCGTGCGCTTTAATATTAAAAGAACACTATCGGTCATCGTTTGCACCGTTTTAATATGTTTAACCGCAGCAATCGCTCCCTCCGATTCGGGGCTGATTACCGCTGAGGCTAAGACCGTATCGCAGTATCAGTCGGAGCTCAACGACGCAAAAAACAAGAGCAACAAGCTCAAGGCAGAGCTTGCCGCTCTTAAAAAGAAGAACGCCCCATATGAACAGCAAAAGGCTACACTTGATAAGGCTATTGCTTCCACTCAGGAGGAGATAGACCTTTACGAAAACCAAATTAAGGCGTGCGAGGCTACCATCGCAGAGAACTCCAAAAAGCTCAACGAGCAAAAAGAGAAGTTCAAAAAGCGTCTTGTAGCGATGTACACCAGCGAGAGCTCATCCCTGTCGGTGCTTCTGTCGGCTGAGAGCTATGGCGATTACCTCGCCAAGGCTGAATTGGTCGACACCATCACCCGCAAGGATTATGAGCTTATCAACGATATCATCTCTGCGGTTGACCAGCTTAATGAGAAGTCGGATCG
>JAZRMJ010000221.1:0-1043 GCA_045647445.1 Acutalibacteraceae bacterium
GATTTCACTTGCATTTAAGCGTCAGCGTAGCAGAGATAATCTTGAGTTTAATTTTGAATCTAACATACTTGATGGAGTTAGTGGATTTAAGGGCTCAAAAGGCTCTAAAATGTAGGAGTAACATGACTAAACTGTTAATTAAATTATTTGTTAAAAATTCTGAAGATGTTGTGTCAGCACAAGCACGTGGCCAATATGGTAATTTGAGTGGATTTTCAGGTATCGCTTGTAACGCACTGTTGTTTGCGCTTAAAATGGTTGCAGGCTTAATATCGGGTAGTATATCTATTATATCTGATGCATTTAATAATTTATCTGATATGGCATCGTCAATTGTTACCTTGCTTGGATTTAAACTCGCTTCTAAACCTGCTGATAAAGACCATCCCTTTGGTCATGGCAGAATTGAATATATGTCGGGTTTTATTGTTTCGGCAATCATAATCGTGTTTGGTTTTCAGCTTGTAAAATCATCTGTTGAAGGTATTTTAAATCCGACTAAGCTGCATTTTAGCATCATTTCAATTTGCATATTGATAGCATCTATAGGTGTTAAACTGTGGATGTATTTCTTTAATCGATACATATCCCGAGTGATTTCATCTAAAGCGATTAGTGCAACAGCTCAGGATTGCCTAAACGACTGTGTTTCTACCTCGGCAGTTCTTATTTGCACCTTTGTTTCTCTGTTTACTCCCTTTAATGCCGACCCTTATGTTGGTTTGCTTGTTTCAGCCTTTATCATTTATGGTGGGTTTAAGCTTTCAGCAGAGACACTTAGTCAGTTGCTTGGTGAACCCCCTACAGAGGAGTTTGTCTCTGACCTAAAGCAACGAATTATGCAGAGCGATATGTTTTGTGGTGTTCATGATCTGATTGTTCATGATTACGGCCCCGGTCGTCGCTTTGCTTCTGTTCACGTTGAGGTGCCTGCAGATTGCGATATATTAAAATGCCATGAAGAGATTGACGCTTGCGAAAAAAGAATTGAGCAAGAGTTAAATCTACAACTTGTTATTCACATGGATCCAGTTGATCGAGGT
>JAZRMJ010000222.1:0-9121 GCA_045647445.1 Acutalibacteraceae bacterium
ATATAAAAGGCATAAATTCACCTTGACATATTGTCAATTGTATAATAAAATTAACATGATATGGTAGAATTGTCGTAGAATGTATTTTTATTCGAATCACCTGTTTGGCGAGGGTGCTACGACTTAATTTATAAATTATACGACTTTCAATATCGGGTATACCCGCAGCCCTATAAATGCGGTTTTTATAAAGGAGGTGCACTATTAATGGTGCCATTATGGTTAACTATTGTTATTGCAGCAGCAGCTGCAGTTATCGCTGCCGTTATTGCATTTTTTAGCGGCGTATCCTATCGCAAGCGCAAGGCTGAGGCCACCATCGGTTCTGCCGAGGCAGAGGCTAAGCGAATTCTCAACGACGCTTATAAGAGCGCCGAAGCAAAGAAAAAAGAAACCATTCTCGAAGCAAAAGACGAAATCCACAAAATGCGTTCCGAAGCCGACCAAGAGATTCGCGAACGTCGCAACGAAGTTAAACAGCAAGAGCGTCGCATAGTCCAAAAAGAAGAGGCTCTTGACCGCAAAATTGAAAACAACGAAGCAAAAGAAGAGGCTATTGCCAAAAAGGCAAAGCAAATCGAAGAGAAGATGGCCGAGGTTGAGCAACTCAAAAAGGGTCAGCTCGATATGCTCGAGCGTATCTCAGGCTTCTCTATCGAACAAGCCAAAGATTATTTGCTTCGCTCACTTGATGAGGAGCTTACCCACGAGAAGGCTCTTCGCATCAACAACCATGAGCAGCAGATTAAAGATGAATCTGATAAGCTTGCAGGCAAGATTATATCTCAGGCTATTCAGCGCTGTGCCGCCGACCATTCCTCTGAGGTTACCATCTCGGTTGTTGACCTGCCCAACGACGAAATGAAGGGTCGCATCATCGGCCGTGAGGGTCGCAATATCCGTACCCTCGAGACCCTCACAGGTGTTGACCTTATTATCGACGATACCCCCGAGGCTATCACCCTCTCGAGCTTTGACCCCATTCGCCGTGAGGTCGCTCGCATGACCCTCGAAAAGCTCATTCAGGATGGCCGCATCCATCCCGCCCGTATCGAAGAGATGGTCGAAAAGTCTCGCCGTGAGGTCGACAAGACCATCCGTCAAGAGGGCGAAAATGTCGTGCTCGAAACAGGAGTTCGCAATCTCAACCCCGAGCTTGTTACTCTGCTTGGCCGACTGCATTATCGCACAAGCTATGGTCAAAACGTGCTCAACCACTCCCGTGAGGTTGCCTTCCTTGCAGGTCTTATGGCTGCAGAGCTTGGTGAGGATGTTGCCCTCGCTCGCAGAGCCGGTTTGCTCCACGATATAGGCAAGGCGCTCGACCACGAGCATGAAGGCACCCACATTCAGCTTGGTGTTGAGGCTGCAAAGAAATATAAAGAGAATGAGGCTGTTATACACGCCATCCACGCCCACCACGGTGACGTTGAGGCAAAAACCGTTATCGCTTGCCTCGTTCAGGCTGCCGACGCTATCTCTGCTGCCCGACCCGGTGCTCGCAGAGAGAACATCGAAAGCTACGTTAAGCGTCTCGAAAAGCTTGAGGAGATCGCCAACTCCTTTAGTGGTGTAGAGAAGTCTTTTGCAATTCAGGCAGGTCGCGAGATTCGCATTATGGTTAAGCCCGAGGTTATCAGCGATGACCAGATGATTTTAACTGCCCGTGAGATTGTTAAAAAGATCGAGAGCGATCTTGAATATCCCGGTCAGATTAAGGTTAGCCTTATTCGTGAGAATCGCGCAGTCGATTACGCAAAATAAAAGTTTAAACGCCGAGCAAATTGCTCGTCGTTTTTTATGGTGCAAGGCTTCCTCTGACGGAGAAGGGGGTGCGCATAAGATTAAAACCCCATCGTTAGGGACGATGGCTATATCCTGCCGAGGGTTAATGAATAATGATAATGGATGCAGGGGCGATTTTTAATTGCCTATATATAATAAGTAGGAACATGAAAAATTCATGCTCCTACTTTTTTGCTGATATTAATCCTCGCGCTTATCGCCCCAGAAGAAGAGAGCGACGGTGCCGGGGCCGGTGTGGCAACCAATGGTTGAGCCGATATCAAAAATCTCAACCTTACCCTTCATGTGTGCAAAGCGCTCCTCAATCATAGAAGCGAGCTGTTTTGCGTCATCGGGGCATTGTGAGCTGCTGATATAAACCTTATCGCTGTAATTCTCGCCATCGTCAGCGTGCTTAACCATACGGTCAAACAGCTCTGCAATTGCGCGCTTTTTAGAGCGAACCTTTGCTCTGGGTATGAGTCTGCCCAGCTTATCCATATTAAGCACGGGGCATATGTTGAGTATTCCACCAAAAATGCCTGCAGCCTTAGAGATGCGTCCACCACGAACGAAGAAGGTCAAATCGCTTGAGAAGAACCAATGGTGAACCTTGCGATTGTTTTCACACAGCCAATTATAAAGGCTGTCGATATCCATACCCTCGTCGCGAAGGTCGGCAGCCTTATCAACCAGCATACCGTAGCCTGATGAAGCGCCCAGCGAGTCAACAAGCAAAAGCTTGCGCTCGGGGAAACGCTCACGAGCGATGAGGGCAGCGCTGTTAGCAGAGTTGAAGTCACCCGACAGACCCGATGAAATGCAGATGTGAATTAAATCCTTGCCCTGTGAAAGGATGGATGTGAAATAGTCGAGATACTCGCCAACACCGGTTTGAGAGGTTTTGGTATCTTCACCATCAACCATGCGTTTGTAAAGCTCAGGATATGCAAGGCTCTCACCGAAGTCGTCGGTCAGCACCTCATCACCAAGCTGATACTTAAAGCATGAATAGGCGACGTTTCGGTCAACAAGGTGTTTTTTGGTAAGATCAACAGGGGATGTGCAGCTTAATACATAATTGCTCATTATAAAAAACCTCCAAAAGGATATATTAATCATTGGCAAAAAATTAAAGCACATTCGTGCATATCCAAAGTTTAACCCATATTTATATAATAAGCAATCTACTTGTGGATAAACCGACTCTACCGTTAAACGAAAAAAGCGGTAGAGTCGAGCTTCGACTCTACCGACAGTAGAAATTGGCATATTTAGGTCATTTTTTGTTTTTCTTTTTGATGTTGAATGCCAAAACGACCACAATTTCAGCAGGGATTGCAACCAAAAACAGCATCCATATAAAGGTGTGTGATATGGTGTAAAATGCAGTGAAAATGGTGGTGAAAATGCTCAGCACCAAAGCCGAAACGATAAAAATATTGCCTCGTCTTTTATTCCAAATGCTGTTGAGCACCAAAGTGGTGATGAGAGCAGGCACCATCATGTAAACAAAAATCTGCCACTGGATTGAGCCGAACATCCAAAATATAACAAAGAGCAAAACTGCTGCTGTTAAAATGCCAACAAGCGAAATCCAGGTTATGGCAGTGGTGCTGTAGTGGCGCTCTTTTTTGATTTTTTGGGTGTTAATCTCCCACTGGTCATGAGAGGTTATAAGGTAATCGACGGTAACTCCAAATAAATCGGCAATCTTTTTGAGCACGCCCACGTCGGGTAAAGACTCGGCTCGCTCCCATTTTGAAACGGCCTTGTCGGAATAGTTGAGCTTTTCGCCAAGGTCTGATTGGGTCATACCTGCGGTAGCGCGAAGCTTAATTAAATTGCTAGCAACGTTAGCCTTAATCTCATCCATATTTGCGCCACCTCCATAAGAATTATCAATTAATTATACCATACACCGATTAAAAAATCAATCAAAAGACCACAAAATCCTCAGCAACGTCATTTAGATGAATGGGGTCGAGCTCAAGCTCGTTGCATAGTGATATTAGACGCTCAACCTCACTTCGCTCAGTCGACAAATCTAAAACCGAGGCGATTATTTTGCCCTTATCGGACTCGGCAATTACGCCAAACGATATATAGCTGTCGCCGTCATCAGATTCAAAGCTTTCCTCTGATAATTTGTAAGTAATCATATAAAGAAACATCTCCTCAACGTGTGTAATCATAACACAAAAGGTTGAAAAAATAAACAATTTTAGTGAATAAAATTCACTTTCTATAAATTGCACTAAATCTTTTCTGTGTTTTAGCAAAAACACAACATGTTGTGTTATTTTTTTAAAGGGAATTAATTTTAATTGTTTAAAATTTGTCGAGATGAATATATTATTTTGAGCATTAATATTTTAAAATTTTTTGCGCAAAATAAAATTCAAAAGGTTATGAGAAATAAGGAGTATTTTTATGAGAAACAGCACCATAAAGCTACTGAGCGAGACTGAAAAGGCCGCCGCCTTCGGCAGAGATGCAACCGATTCGGTATTAAGACGGGTTGACCAGCCTGAGCTAAAGCAGGAGCTTAATAGAATTCGTATGGAATATGCCGAGGTTTGCAATTCGGCAAAAAACACCCTCACCCGTCTCGGTCATCGGTCGGGCAAAAATCCACAGTCGATTAAAATGATGTGCCGCACTGCAGTTGATGCTCAGCTCAATCGCAGACGTGACCCGTCAAAGGCAGCAGGTATGATGATTCAGGGCTGCACGATGGGCAACGTGGAGCTATTAAAGGCGTTGCACGAAAATCCCTCTGCTGCTCCTTACGCAAAGGAGATAGCTGAGCGAGCCATAGCCGAGCAGGAGAGAGATATTGAGGTTATGAAGCAGTATTTGTAGGTGACCATGCCCACACCGCCCGAAGGGGATGTAGTAAACACCATCCCCTTCGGGGTGCGCTTGTCATCCTGAGCGGAGGGCGAAGCCCGAAGTCGAATCCGTAGTGCGATGCGAAGCAACGGAATCTAATTAGAGTTATATTCAGCTAATGCCGAGTGATATTTGGCTACGGCAAGTTATATGATATACCCCTATGGGGCGAGCAAAAACCCACTTTACATAACAACAAAATTGTGATAAACTAATTTAAATGATGTATGATGAGGCAAAATCTCCAAAAAATAAGGATAGCCTAATTTTAAGGAGATTTTTTGATGAAAAACAAATCAAATGATTTTTTGCCACCTGAGGTTACCTCACCCCCTGACGGCACCGACCGTGACGAGATGGATGATAGCAGGGTAACTGCATCCCTCGACCAGACTGAGCAAATTGAAAAAATCGGCTCAATCACCACTCAAAACAAAGGGCGCATCATTCATTGCCTGACCATTGTCGGTCAAATCGAGGGGCACTATATTTTGCCCTCTCAAAACAAGACCACCAAATATGAGCATGTGATACCACAGCTTGTAGCCATCGAAGAAGACCCCGAGATTGATGGTTTGCTCATCATTCTCAACACCGTCGGTGGAGACGTTGAGGCAGGTCTTGCCATAGCCGAGCTGGTAGCAGGCATGACCACCCCCACCGTATCGCTTGTGCTGGGTGGAGGTCACTCAATCGGCGTGCCCCTTGCAGTATCGGCTCAAAAATCCTTCATTGCACCGAGCGCGACCATGACCATTCACCCCGTGAGAATGAGTGGGCTTGTGCTTGGGGTGCCTCAAACTCTGTCATACTTTGACCGTATGCAGGAGCGCATCACCAATTTTGTGACGGCAAACTCCAACATTAAAGAGGATAAATTCCGTCAGCTAATGATGAATATGGGTGAGCTTGTGACCGATGTTGGCACCGTGCTTGACGGTGAAGCGGCAGTTGAGTGCGGGCTAATCGACTCGCTCGGCAGTTTATCAGACGCTCTTGACGCCCTCTACGCTATGATGGATGAGAGGGATGAGTGATGCTTCACACCGTCATTCCGTTATCGGTCATATTCCCCGAGGGTGATTACCCTTGTGAGCAGGGTCATTGGGGCAAGGTCGAGATAAAATGCGAGGCACAGCCCTCGACCGATTTAAAGGATTATCTTAATCGGGGCGAATGATTCGCCCTTTACATATAAATTATCGCACTGTTTTCGGAGGCTACATAATGGAAATTCTAAACGCAATTGTTCAAGGTATAATTCAGGGTGTGACCGAGTTTTTGCCCGTATCGAGCAGTGGTCACCTTGCCATATATCAGCATTATTTCGGTGTGGGAGCAACCACAGGCAACATGTTTTCGGTTATGCTCCACGTTGGCACCCTCTTTGCCGTTTGTTTTGTTTATAGGCAGACCATCGCAAAGCTCATAATCGAGCTTTGCAAGATGATTGCCGATATCTTTAAGGGCAAATTCAGCTTTAAGGGAATGAATATTGAGCGTCGCACCATATTTATGATGATTCTCTCGACCTCATTATTGCTGACCATGTTTATTCCTATTGGTGACGGCAAGGTTAAGGATTATATAGAATTAGTATCTGACCAGGCAAATCACCCCGAATTACTGTGGATTGTCGGTGCAGCGCTGCTTATAACGGCAGTGCTTATGGCAACAGCCCACTTTATCGCCTCGAGCGACCGAAAATTGCGTGATTGCGCTACCGTTAAGGATGCGCTTATTATCGGCATAACCCAAGCTTTTGCAACCCTGCCCGGTCTTTCTCGCTCAGGCTCAACCACTGCAGCAGCTCTGAGCTGTGGTCTAAAAAAAGAATACGCCACTCAGTATAGCTTTGTAATGAGCATACCTGCTGTTGCAGCCGCCGCTCTGCTCGAATTTAAGGATGCGCTCGAGACCGAGGGCCTTGCGAGCGTTGACTGGCTGCCCACCATTGTTGGCATTGTGGTGTCGGCTGTAGTTGGAATTATTGCAATTAAAACCTTTATTTGGCTTATCAAAAAGAATCGCTACATTATATTCACCTATTACTGTGGTATCGCAGGTGTTTTAGTCATTATTGCAAGCGTTATCGAGAATATTACAAAATAAAAATCGGAGGACGAAATGTCACAGACGAAAAAGAAAGGTACCGGTGCAGGTAAAAAACCGACCGCGCAAAAGAAGTCAGCTTCAAAGGCAACCCATAGGTCACAGCGCTACATAGCAAGCATTATAATTTTTGCTGCAGCCATTTTAATGCTCGCCTTTGCCATCATTAAGGGCGAGAGGGTGTGGACAGCGCTTCACTCCTTTGTGCTCGGCCTTTTTGGCTGGAACGCCTTTGTTGTGCCCTTTTTGATGGGGTATGTTGCCTATGTGCTGGCAAGCGAAAAGGAAGAAAAGGGAGTAGTTCGCCACTGCGTTACGGCAGGCGGTGCGATGGTGCTTATCGGCTCGATTGCCGACATATTCGGCGCCCACGTTGCGACCCATAATTATTGGCAGCACCTCGGCTACGCCTATTCAAACGCTTCAAAGGCTCACTTTAGCGGCGGTCTTATGGGCGCTATACCCGGTGAAGCCCTCTATCAGGCGTTTGGCTCACTCGGAGCGCAGATATTTATTATCGTTGTTGCGTTTGTTTTTGTGATGATATTCACAGGCACCTCACTTATATCCCTCTTTAAAGCAGTGCAAAAGCCCGCAAAGAGCATCAAGGATGCCGCTGAGGATGCATACGAGCGCCGTAAGGAGCGTGAGGCTGAAAAGAAGTCAAACGAGGTCGATGTTGGAGTTATCCCCCATCGCCACCCCTACGATGTAGCAGTAGAGGGTGAGCCTGAGCCGACCAAGTCTGAGAATGACCCCGATGCTCTCAAAAAGGCAGGCAAAAAGGTGGTCGATACCTTTAATCAGCCCTCAAAGATTGATATTGACGTTGGCGACGACGGTGATGAGGGTCAAAAGGAAATTGACGAGATGACTCCTCCCCCCGTTGTGAGCGATGAGATACTCGATGCTCTGTCGGGTCAAATTGAGGTAGTTTCTGACGATAAGAAAAAGCCAACCGACGATATTGCCGAGGATGACGGCTTTGATTTTGATGTTGAGCAGGGCAGTGACCTGCCTGTTGCGACCGAATATCGCTATCCCACCATCGATTTGCTAAGCAAAGCACCCGATGAAAACACCTCAGATATCAGAGCTGAGCTGGCAGCTAACGCTGAGAAGCTGGTAGATACCCTTCACTCTTTTGGAGTTGATACCCGTGTTATCAATATCAGCCGTGGCCCCTCCATCACTCGCTATGAGCTGCAGCCTGCTGCAGGTGTGCGCATCAGCCGTATCGCAAATTTGACCGACGATATTGCTCTATCCCTTGCGACCACAGGTGTGCGAATTGAGGCTCCCATCCCCAACAAGCCTGCCGTAGGCATTGAGGTGCCGAATAAGGCTAAGAGCACCGTTGCTCTGCGCTCACTTATTGAAACCGATGATTTTAAAAACGCAAAAAGCCTTGTTACAGGCGTTTTGGGCAAGGATATTACAGGCGAAAACTGTTTTGTTGATGTTGCTAAAATGCCTCACCTGCTTATCGCAGGCACCACCGGCTCAGGTAAATCGGTTTGCATAAACTCACTCATTCTTTCTATTTTATATAAGGCTCGACCCGACGAGGTCAAAATGATTATGATTGACCCCAAGGCAGTCGAAATGAAGGTCTATAACGGCATACCCCATCTGCTTGTGCCTGTCGTTAACGACCCACGCAAGGCTGCTGGTGCGCTCGGCTGGGCTGTAACCGAAATGCTGCGCCGCTATCAGCTGCTCAGTGACTACGATGTGCGCAACCTTGACGGCTACAATGAGCTTGCCGAAAAGGATGACAGCATGCAAAAGCTCCCTCAGATAGTTATATTTATCGACGAGCTTGCTGACCTTATGATGGCAGCCCCCAACGAGGTTGAGGATTATATCTGCCGTCTGGCTCAGATGGCTCGTGCCGCAGGCATGCACCTTGTTATTGCAACTCAGAGCCCTCGCGCAGATATTTTGACGGGTCTTATTAAAGCCAACGTGCCAAGCCGTATATCCCTTAAGGTTTCATCACCCCTTGAATCTCGCATTATTCTTGATATGCAGGGCGCAGAGCGGCTGATTGGCTACGGTGATATGCTCTATTCACCCGTAGGCACAAGCAAACCCACCCGTATTCAGGGCTGTTGGGTCAGCGACGCCGAGATCAAGGCGGTAGCCGACTTCCTCAAGGATGCGGCGAGCGGTAACTACGACGAAGCGGTTATGCAAGAAATTGACCGCCAGGCATCCCTCGCAGGTCAAAAGAAAAAGTCGGTTGAGGACGATTCTGACGGCGAGACGGGCGAGGCAGACGAGATGCTGCCCAAGGCCATTGAGTGCGTCATCGAGGCAGGACAGG
>JAZRMJ010000223.1:0-6018 GCA_045647445.1 Acutalibacteraceae bacterium
TGCTTTTTATAATCAAATTTTTTCTATTGTATTGCTTAAGAATTGCTTTAACTTTTCTGATTTTGGATTCAAAAGAACGTCATTTGGAGCGCCAAACTCTTCTATTACACCATCTGCCATAAAGATAATCTTGTCAGACACATTGCGAGCAAACTCCATTTCATGAGTTACTACAATCATAGTGCTATCGCTGCTTTTAAGCCCCTTGATAACACGCAACACTTCGCCTGTAAGCTCAGGGTCTAACGCAGAGGTAGGCTCATCAAAGCACAAAATATCAGGATTAAGAGCAAGAGCTCGGGCAATTGCAACACGCTGTTGCTGACCACCTGAAAGCTCACAAGGGTATGCTTCGAGCTTGTCAGACAGACCGACCTTAGCTAAAAGCTCTTTTGCCTTTTTCTCAATAGCCTCTGGGGTATCAATCTTGAGCAGCTGTGGAGACAGCATAACATTCTTTAAAACATTATATTGTGGGAACAAATTAAATTGCTGAAATACAAGGCCAAAATGTAATCTGTTTTGACGAATTTCAGCATCGTTGTATTTTTTGTTATCTGCATCAAATATCAGCTTATCATTAACTTTAATAGTTCCCTTTTGAGGAGTCTCTAAAAAGTTAAGGCATCTGAGCAAAGTGGTTTTGCCGCTACCGGATGACCCAATAATTGATAAAACTTCACCCTGCTCCAACGAGAAGCTAATGCCACGCAATACTTGAGTATTGCCAAAGCTTTTTACAATATTATTAACCTCAAGAATCGGCATAACCTTCTCCTATCCTTTGTAATAATTTAGCTTTCGTTCAATGAATCCAAACAACAAGGTTAAGAATCCATTAAACAAAAGGAAGAACAGACCGGTGTAGAACAACGGCCAAATAAGGCCTTGACCTGCATATCTCTCTGCAGCCATCAACAGCTCAGGCACCGCAATGATTCGAGCGAGAGAGGTATCCTTGACAAGGGTAATAATTTCATTAGAAATGGGTGGTACTATTCTTTTAACGACCTGCATTAATATAACTTTAAAAAAGATCTGCGATTTAGTAAGGCCCAAAACCTGACCAGCTTCATACTGACCTTTTGGAATTGATTCAATACCACCACGAAAGATTTCAGAAAAGTAGCATGCATAGTTAATTACAAAGGCAATAACTGCAGCAACCATGCGTTCTCTCATAGGAATATTAAACACAAGACCCGGCACGTATAAAACAACAAAAAGCTGGAGCATCAGGGGGGTTCCCCTGATGATCCAGATAAATGTTTTGGTAACCCATCGGATTGGACTAAACTTTGCCATAGAGCCAAAGGTAATAATCAAGCCCAATGGTAGGGATAACAACAAGGTTAAGCCAAACAGCTCACAGTTCTCAAAAAAGCCTATTAATAACTCTTTTGTGACCTGTAAAAACAACATAATTACTTATCCTTCTTTACAACCATAACCTGCTTATTATTCATATAAGGAATGGTGATGCTCATATTTTTAGCACGATCATCGGTGATGGTCATGCCGTTCCAGATGCAGTCAATATTCTTAGCTGCAAGCTCGGTTTCTTTTGCGTTCCAATCAATCTCTTGGAACTTAGCCTTAACGCCGAGAGCAGCGCAAACAGCCTCTGCAAACTCAGTCTCAAAACCAACAAGCTCGCCATTATCATCCTTATAGTTCATAGGCTCAAAAATGGTGATACCAATGATGAGCTCACCCTTATTTTTGATGTATTCCCAGTCAGAATTCTTATCAGCCTGCTTGAATGCATCAAAAGAAGCGTCAGCAGTGATAAGCTCATCAAGCTTATACTTCTTAGCAATTTTATCAAGCTCGCCATTATCTTTAAGTGACTTTATAACTTCGTTAATCTTTGCAGTAGCATCAGAGCCCTTACGGAATGCAATACCATAGCTCTCTTTGCTGTAGCCATCACCTGAAACAACGAGGTCTTCAAAGTCAGTGCCTTCTCCAATGCAACCAATTGAAGCAACATAGTCAACAACAGCAGCATCAGCAGTACCTGCAGAAACCTCCATAAGAGCCTTAGTCTGCTTATCAACGGCAGTATACTTATAATCTTTAAACTCGTCTGACTTTGCAACGGTTTCACCTGCTGAACCCTTTTCAGCAACAACTATCGGCTTCTTCTCACCGCAAGCTGCGAATGAAAGCAACATAACGAGAGCGAGAATTAAAGCAATAATTTTTTTCATATTAAATCACCTTTCGTAATTTGATAGTCAAATTATACATCACCACATTAGCTAAGTAAAGCGTTAATTAGTTAAAATCAAATTATTTGTTAATTCTTCACAATTAACTAACAAAATTAAAGTCGCTGTGCACAATAAAGCTCAGCGACTTTTTAATCAATTATTAAATCATTTCTCTTATTAAAGCTTCAGCAGATTTAATATCAGCCTTGCCTCTCGACATTTTCATGATATAGCCAAACATAACGTTTATAGCTTTATCTTTGCCGTTTTTAATATCTTCAACTGCTTTAGGGTTTGCATCAATTGATTCTTGGCATAGCTGTCTTAATTGGTCAATTGACAAACCTACAGTATCTTCTGGTTTGATGTATTCACCAACCGAATGCCCTGATTCAAGCATTTTCTGCAGAGTAACATGCGCTAAATTGGCTTTTATCTTACCATCATCAAGCAGTTTAACTAACTCTGATAATTGCGTTGCAGATATTTTAACTTCAAAATCATCCTTTTGAGACTCTGTTTCAAAAGATGAAAAAATGGTCTGGATAATTAGATTTGCTGTGTTTTTAGCACTTGCACCCTCAGATATGGCAGATTCAAAATATTCTGATACCTTGCGATATTTGCAAAGATAACGTGCGTTCGCATCAGTTAATCCAAGTTCGTTAATATATCTAAAAATTTTAGCATCAGGTAGCTCAGGTAAAGATAAACGAATCTGTTCAATCCTTTCATTCGAGACATAGAATCTCAAAATATCAGGCTCCGGAAAGAATCTGTATTCATCAAAATTCTCTTTTTCTCGCATAGGATAGATTTGATTGTTATCGGCATCATATCGCATTGTCATTTGAACTATCTTTTCGCCCGATTCAATCACCTTTTGCTGACGCTCAATTTCACAGCAAATGGCTCTTTCGATATTACTAAAAGAGTTAATGTTTTTAGTTTCGGTGCGAATTCCGAGTGGTTCAGCGGGTTTTGCAATAGAAACGTTGAGATCGCAGCGCATTCTTCCTTCTTGCATTTTGCAGGTTGAAATGCCAACGTATCTCATAATTTGATTTAGCTTTTCAGCAAACTCTCTTGCTTCTTGAGGGGTAGAAATATCAGGCTCAGAAACAATTTCAATTAATGGCACACCACCACGATTATAATCTATAAAGGTTAGACCATCCTCGTGAATTAATTTACCTGCATCCTCCTCAATATGAATTCTGGTTATGCCAATTCTCTTTCCGCTATCAAGCTGAACGTAACCGTTTTCGCAGATAGGCTCATCAAACTGAGAAATCTGATAGGCTTTCGGCAAATCAGGATAGAAATAGTTTTTTCTATCCATGTGTGAATTGTTGTTAATTGAACAGTTAACAGCAAGTCCTGCCCTGATTGCAAATTCTATTACTTGCTTATTCAGAACAGGCAATGCCCCCGGTTGACCGGTGCACACAGGGCAACAATGGGTATTTGGAGCTCCTCCAAACTCAGTTGTGCATCCACAAAAGATTTTTGTTTTAGTATCAAGCTCAATATGGGTTTCGATGCCGCAGGTTAAAATATATTCACTCATATTCTAACACCACCTTCATACTCATCGATTTCTACACCAGAATTTTGCTGATAATAATATGCAGCATTCAAAATTGTTACCTCATCAAACTTATTACCAATAAGCTGCATACCAATCGGCAGACCTTTGCTATCAACTCCACAAGGGATTGAAATTGCAGGTACACCGGTGATATTGACAGGTACAGTGCATATGTCAGATTGATATAATTCTGTTGCAGTTGCACCTTTATATCCCAATGGGAATGCAGTGTTTGGCGCTGTGGGTGAGATTAAAATATCACAAGTTTTAAACACGTCACTAATTTGAGCAACAATTTGCTTTCTAATTAAACATGCCTTTTTATAATAAGCGTCATAATAACCACTGGAAAGCACATAGGTACCAAGCATAATTCGGCGCTTAACCTCACTACCAAAGCCTTCACTGCGGCTTTTTAAAATCATATCATTAATATCATCATACTTTTCTGCTCGATAACCATATCTAATACCATCATATCGACCGAGATTTGATGAAGCTTCAGCACACGCAATGATGTAATAAGTAGAGAGAGCTTGCTTTAGCGTGGGAATAGAAATATCTATTATAGTAGCACCTTCAGCTTCAAAGAATTTAATAGCATTCTCAACAGAAGCCTTTACCTCGGGATTTATGTCATCAAAAAACTCTCGAGCGACTCCAATTTTGAGCCCTTTTATATCATTGCCAATCATAGAAGATACAAGACCATCGTTAATATTAACACTGGTTTGATCGTGAGAATCAAGACCTTTTATTGCGTCAAACACTATTGCTGCATCCATTACACCACTTGCCAAAACACCAATTTGATCTAATGAAGAAGCATAAGCAATAAGACCGTAGCGAGAAACTGCACCATAGGTCGGTTTAAGCCCAACAATACCACAATAAGATGCAGGCTGACGAACTGAACCGCCCGTATCTGAGCCGATAGCGTAAGCAGCCAAATTGCCACAAACTGCGCTTGCACCACCACCCGATGAGCCACCGGTAACGTAATTGATATTTCGAGGGTTTTTCGGCGCACCATAGACACTTGTTTCAGAAGAATTGCCCATAGCAAATTCATCCATATTAGTTTTGCCAAGCAAAACTGCGCCCTGAGCTTTAAGCTTTGACCAAGCTGTTGAATCATAATAAGGTCTGAATCCACTAAGCATTTTTGAGCAACAGGTAGTCAATTGACCATCAGTGCAAATATTATCTTTTAAAGTCATAGAGATTCCGCAAAGTGCATTTGAATTACCATCAGCTATTAGCTTATCGGCCATTTCAGCCTGCTTTAACGCATCCTCAAAGGTAGTATGAACATATGCATTCAAAACAGTATTGTCACGCTCTATCGCATTAATATATTGCTTTGTAAGTTCAACAGATGAAATTTCTTTATTAATAAGGCAACTGTGAAGTGTTGAAATAATATCTCTCATTGCACGCACCTCTTAACAGAAAAGAATCCATCTTTGCCATCAACGTTGGATATTATGCGTTCATTTTCTAATGAAGGAGTAATCACGTCATCACGCATATCATCAGCATCTATAGCAAAAGCGCTAACAAATTTAATATCGTCATTGTCACCGTCAACCGACTGATTAACAGCATTTGCAAAAGAAATTATCTCATCCATTTCGGCATAAAGAGTGTCGAACTCATCATCGGCAAACGACAATTTAGCAAGATCAGCAAGCTTTATCAAATCCAATTTAGAGATTGCCATATTATCCCTCCAATATAAACAAAAAAGCCCTGAATTAATTCAGGACAAAAAACGTGACAAAACCCGAATTATTGCAAAAACAACTTAAATAGTGTTCGGCTAAATGTCTATCATAATCACATTAATAAATATACTCTTAAAGCTTAGTTTTGTCAAGAAAAAGCACCTGTTCTATGCTTTTTTGTAGCATATATCAACAATAATTTATTCGTTTTAATGTATTATTATAAATTGTACAATTGACATTAAATGTTGATTTTGATAAAATATACAGTAGCATGAGGGTGAATGCCCTCAAATTCATTTAATGGGGTTGTTTTAATGGGACTTACATTAGCAGAAAAAATACTAAAGGCTCATGTTGTTGACGGTGAATTCATTAAGGGTCAAGAGATTGGAATCAGAATCGATCAAACCCTTACTCAGGATGCAACCGGCACCATGGCCTATCTGGAATATGAGGCGATGGGTATCCCCCGTGTCAGAAC
>JAZRMJ010000224.1:0-4829 GCA_045647445.1 Acutalibacteraceae bacterium
CTTGGCACTTGATGGATTTAATCTCAGCATCAAGCTTTTGACCCTTTTGAGTGTATAGCGATACCTTTTTGTTAGGCATAAAATCGGGTTTTATATCAAGCGAAAGGTCAAAATTATCGCAGAGTTCCTCCCAGGTGCGACCTCTGTAGCTGTATTTATCCATACTATAGAATTTGCCGTCATTAACACCACAAACTATGTGAGCGTTATCGTGCTCAAGGTAGTTGGCAGTATAAATCATGATGGGATAAAAATCCTTGCTCTCTATTTTATATAGCGAGGGCTCGTTGGTGGATGCGCCCGACGAGGTGTTGGATGAATCGCTGTTATGCTTCGCACAGCCGGCGCACCCCAAACCCAATAACATTGCAATTAAAACACAAATAACCTTACGCAAAAAATCAGCTCCTTATAAAACGGTTAGGTCGTGTATCAAATTTATAACATTTAAAAAAGCCTCTGTCAATAATTATAACAAAAATGTAATAAAAAGCGAGTGAGCCTTTTTTATACAAACCTTAGCCATGATATAGCAAACAGCCACCCAATGGGTGGCTGTAATCTAACTTATTGCAATTTCTTGAGCAGAATCTCTCTTATAACTGCGGGGTCACCGCTGCCCTTTAAGGTCTTCATGCAAGCACCAAACAGGGCCTGCAGAGCTTTCTCTTTGCCACCCTTATAGTCGGCAACAGCCTGCTCATTTTGGCTGATGACATCATCTATAGCCTTTTCGATGGTAGCAGTGTCAAACTTCTTGTTAAAGCCCTGCTCCTCGCAATAGGCAACGGGGTCAACGCCCTTTTCAACAACGGCAATGAGTATCTTTTTACCTGCGCCGCGGTTGATTTCGCCCGAGCTGACCATGGTGATGATATCAGCAAGGGTCTTGGGAGCAATGTCGTGCTCGTCGATGGTCTTGCCATCCTTGCGCAAGATACCTGCGTAGTCGGTCAAAATCCATGCAGCAGAATCCTTTGCATCACAGCCCAGTGCAATAACGCTGTCAAGAAGTGTGCTGATCTTGTGATTTGAGAGGATAACGTCGATCTCTTTTTGAGAGATGCCGGCATCCTGATATGCAATTGCCTTATCGTCGATAGCGACCGGCTTGTTAGCCTTGATCTCTTCGAGCCAAGCATCGTCAATAATGATGGGCATCAGGTTTGCATCGGGGAAGTAGCGGTAGTCGGCCTCGGTCTCTTTGTTACGCATTGCAAAGGTTTTGCCGCTTGCATCGTCGTAGCGTCTTGTCTCTTGAACGAGCTCCTCGGTCTCATACTCGAGAGCATCGATATGTCTTTGAGACTCATAGTTAATGGCCTTTTCGATAGCATCAAAGGAAGCCATGTTTTTGATTTCGGTGCGAACGCCGAACTCCTCGCTGCCCTCGGGGCGAACAGAGATGTTAACGTCACAGCGCATTGCGCCCTCTTCGCACTCCGAAATGCCGCTTGAGCGGAACATAGATTTGAGCTTTGTCAGATAAACTACAACCTCTTCGGCACTGCGAAAATCGGGTTGAGTAACAATCTCGATAAGCGGAACGCTGGTGCGGTTAAAATCAACGTAGCTAAAGTTGCCGCTGTGAACGAGCTTGCCGGCGTCCTCCTCCATGTGAATCTGCTTAATGCGTATATCTCGTGTGCTTTGAGAGGTCTTAACCTGCACAACACCGTTGGTGCAAATGGGGTGGTTAAGCTGAGTAATCTGATAAGCACAAGGCAGGTCGGGGTAGTAATAATTCTTTTTATCAAAGGTGGTGTAGCGGCTGATTTCGCAGTTGAGCATAAGACCTGCAGTAACTGCAAGCTCAACAACCTTTTTGTTCATCACGGGGAGCATACCGGGCATACCTGAGCAGGCAGGGCAGACGCAATCGTTAGGCTCGTTTGCTTCAGAGTGACCGCCGCATGAGCAGAATATCTTAGACTTAGTGTTTAATTCAACGTGTGTCTCAAGACCTATTACCAATTCGTAATTCATAATCGCTTATACCCCCTTTTCTACTTTATTTGCAAGACTTAAAACAGTGCTCTCATCAAAGTGCTTGCCCATCAGCTGAACGCCGCCGCTAACAAGTGCAGGGGTGCCGATAAGGTTAGCCACAGCAGTGAATACACTCTCTGTGTATACCTTGCCGAAAGCATCCTTAATATCGTAGCTTGAAAAATTCACCTTACTGCAAGCAGGAGCGATAATAGCGTCATACTCACCCATAAGAGCATTAAACTTGTCGGCAACAACTCTGCGAACACGCAAGGATTTATCGTAACAATCCTTATAGCGATTTTTTGAGAGCGCGTCGGAGCCGTAGAGGATAACAGCCTTAGTTAAGAAATTGAAGCCCTCGGTGCGAGAGTTGATATAAAGCTCGTCAATGTTTCTGTATTTCTCTGCACGATGACCGTATTTAACACCATCGTAGCGAGAGAGGTTGTTGCAGGTCTCTGCGCACATAAGAATCTGCCAAGCAGTATTAGCAAGGTCAAATATATCAAACGAAATCTCGGTGACCTCTACACCGTTCTTTTTAAGAGCGTTGGCGTAGGCTGCAACCTTTGCCTTAGTCTCATCGTCAGCCTTATCTAAAAGCTCTTTTACGATGCAAACCTTTTTGCCTTCTACAGCCTTGTTGGCAGCGTAATCGTAGCTGTCGTTTTTAAGGCTGGTGCCGTCTTTATCGTCGTGACCTGCAATAACGGTCATAATCTCAGCAACACCCTCAGCATCCTTAGCGTAAACGCCAAGCTGCTCCCCCGATGTGGCAGTAGAGATAACGCCGTAGCGAGATACGGTGCCATAGGTGGGCTTTAAGAAATCAACGCCGGCAATAGCAGCGCTGCGTCTTGTTGCACCGTTAACGTCAACACCCAGAGCGGCTTTAACTGCACCCTCTGCTACTAAAGAAGCAGAAGCACCATAGAGGGTGTCAGCCTTTTCGCCATAGTGAGAGAATTCGCCCACAAGGTCAAGACCAAACTCACCTGTGTGAGCCTTGCCTGAAACTGAGTAGCCCTTGCTCTCAAGCCTTGTAACAGCCTCAGCGCTGAATAGGGGTTTAAATCCCTCAAGCATATATGAGCCTGCGCAAGCAGTCGCACCCTTAACGAGTATGGTATCGTCAACTGCGATGTTGCCTGCTTGATTAATTATATCTGCATAATATTTCATCAACTAACACCTCACTTAACAAGTCTGGGCACTTGCCAGCTATCATCATTGTGTGCGGGTGCGCCCTCAAGCAAGCTCTCTCTTGTGAAGGGCTGCTTTCTTTCGTCATCACGCAAAATGTTGGTCATGGGCATAACATAGATCATCTCTTCGACACCCTCTGTGTCGCAGGTCTTGAGAATCTCTTCGGATTTAGCCATAGCCTCAAAAATGCCCTGCATGGTAGTCTCTTCATCATCGGTCAGAGAAAGCTGATTTAACTGCTGAGCGTTTGAGAAGGTTGAGCGCTTGCCCTGGCTTGATGCGCTCTTGCCGCCTTGAGCTGCTGCACGCTGAGCGAGAGCGCTGCCGTTGCCAAGCAAATGCACGTCTTCAAGCTGCTGATTGGTGACCTCTCCGGGTGCGCCGAGCAACAAATCTTGTGCGTTACCGTTGAGGGGGAATGCAATAACCTCAAGAATCTTTTCTTCGTCGGTCAGCAGCATAACCATACGGTCAACACCGGGAGCCATACCGGCGTGAGGGGGTGCGCCATACTGGAATGCGTTGTAAAGTGCGTTGAAGCGCTTTTTGAGTTCATCCTCACCGTAGCCTGCGATTTCGAATGCCTTTTTCATGATATCAACATCATGGTTTCTAACAGCACCCGAAGCGAGCTCAATACCGTTACAAACAAGGTCGTATTGGTATGCGAGCACCTCGGTGGGGTCTTTGGTCAGGAGTGACTGCATGCCACCCTGAGGCATGGAGAAGGGGTTGTGGGTGAATATGGTATCGCCCGTCTCTTCGTCAATCTCATACATGGGAAAGTCAACTACGAAGCAGAATTCAAAGCAGTCGTCGCTGATAAGGTCAAGCTGTTCTTTTTTAGCAAGCCATGTGCGAATAAGACCTGCTTTTTTCTCGGTATCATTTTTCTTATCGTCACAGATAAAGAATAGGGTCTCGCCCTCTTTAACACCGGTGATTTGGATTATTTCGACCTTTTGCTCGTCTGAAAGGAATTTTGCGATGGGGCCAATGAATGCACCTTCTTTAAGGGTGATGTAGCCCAGACCGCCAAGTGAAACCTCGTCGGAGGTTGCGTATTTAAGCGAATCCTCAAAGAATTTGTTCGATTTGCCCTGGCAGTTAGCAACGATACCTCTAACAGGTCTGCCCTTAAATGCAGGGAAGCTGACCTTTGAGAAAAACTCAGTCAAATCGCAAATAATAAGGGGGTTGCGAAGGTCGGGTTTATCTGAGCCGTAGGTCATCATTGCATCGGCATAGGTGATTCTACGGAAAGGGGTGGGGGTAATCTTTTTGTCTGAGAAGGTCTTGAAGGTGTCATAAACAACGTCTTCACAAACATCGAGCACCTCTTCTTGGGTTGAAAATGCCATCTCAAAGTCGAGCTGATAGAACTCACCGGGTGAACGGTCGGCTCTTGCATCTTCATCTCTGAAGCAAGGAGCAATCTGGAAGTATTTATCAAAGCCCGAAACCATCAGAAGCTGTTTAAACTGCTGAGGAGCCTGAGGCAATGCATAGAACTTGCCGGGGTGCTTACGGCTGGGCACGAGAAAGTCTCTTGCGCCCTCGGGTGATGATGCAGTCAAAATGGGGGTCTGCATCTCAAGAAAATCCTTCTCCTCCATCTTTTTGCAAAGGTG
>JAZRMJ010000225.1:0-3299 GCA_045647445.1 Acutalibacteraceae bacterium
CTTCGATACAGCTTCATAATCAATTTCTTTCTCTTCGGAAAGTCGCTGATGTTCAACCTTTAACCCTGCAAGGCGCTTTTCCGCCATTTCGTGCATACTTATATATTTATTCCGAAGGTTTGCACAGGTACAAGCTTCATCAAGAAGATCAATTGCCTTATCAGGTAGGAATCTGTCATTGATATAACGCTCAGAAAGAACAACAGCGCTGTATACCAGCGAATCATTGATTCTTACTCTGTGATAATTTTCGTAATAATCCTTGATACCGAGAAGAACTTTATAAGTATCTTCAACAGATGGCTCTTCAACCTTTACGGGCTGAAGTCTGCGTTCAAGAGCAGCATCTTTTTCAATATATTTACGGTACTCCGTAAAAGTAGTCGCACCGATAATCTGAATTTCGCCACGTGAAAGTGCCGGCTTAAGAATATTCGCAGCATTCATCGAGCCCTCAGCGTCACCCGTACCTACAAGATTATGAACTTCATCAATAAAGAGAATTATTTTACCGTCTCGTTTAACCTCATCAATGAGGCCTTTAACTCGAGCTTCAAACTGACCTCTAAACTGAGTGCCTGCAACCAATGCAGTCAAATCAAGAAGCTGAATCTCTTTATCCATCAATCGAGCTGGAACGTTGCCCTCTGCAATTCGCTGAGCAAGAGCCTCAGCAATAGCAGTTTTACCAACGCCAGGTTCACCGATAAGGCAGGGGTTATTCTTTGATCTTCTTGATAAAATCTGAATAACACGGTCAAGCTCTCTATCTCTGCCTATTATTTTATCAAGCTCACCATTTTTAGCGCGCTTTGTTAAATCGGTGCAATAAAGGCTTAAATATTTACGCTTGTTTTTTTCTTTTTTGTCTTTAGATTTTGACTTCTCTTGTTCATTTGGTTGTTCATCAGATTGCTCTTGATTCATGTTGCCAAATAGCTGATTAAGAAAAGGAAATGCTTGAGCACCACCGGATTCAAAATCGCCGTCTAAATCTTCAACATCAACATCTTGAGGCATTAATGCAGACATACTCTCCATCAATTGATCGGTCATTGCATCAAGATCCTCATCGGGTATATTGAAATTCTTAAGCATATCGGCAACCTGAGGTATATTTAGATCTCTTGCGCATTGAATGCAAAGGCCCTCGGGAGTCGGGTTTGACTCACCATCCATTTTTGAAATAAAAACAATGGCTGGTCGCTTTTTACATCTGGAACATAACTTCATCATATAGTATCACAATCCGTTCAAAACAGTACAATTTTATTTAATACTCTTATTCTTATTTCTACCTTCAATATAAATAAGAGCGTAATTGAGAAAAGAAAAAACAAGGCATGCAATGCATAAAGAAACAGCAGTAACCAATACCCAATCAGGCAGCGAAAAGATAATGAATTCAGCTAAAATAAGCAGCAACATAGTTGCATAAAGAACAATCGTAGTCAGCTTACCCCACCATCTTGCATAGGGTGTTTCGTTGCCATCGCGAACAAACAGCACGGCTCCTATAAGCATTAAAATCTCTTTTGCAAAGATTATTACTGCAACAACCGTCATCAATGGATAATCACATGCAAGGCAGATAATAACTACAAACTGCGTCAGTTTGTCGGCAATCGGATCAAGAACCTTGCCCAAATCGGTAACCATATTATACTTTCTTGCGATATAGCCGTCTACAACATCTGTTACAGCAGAAACAACTACCAAAATAAAAGCAAACAAAAAGTGAAACTTAATGTTATCATCAAAATACATCCAAACAATCAGAGGAACTAACAAAAGTCTGAACGTTGATAACACATTTGGTATTGTTAAAATCTTTTTTGAATTCATAAAAACTTTACCACCAACACAAAGTTTACAAAATCGGATTAATAATATTGATTAATCTGAATATATACGTCTTATCAATTACCTCAGGTGTGACACCAACAAAACCGTTTGCTGTTACACCGATAATTGCTGCTAAAAGCCATACAAAACCAATAGATATTGCTAAGCCTTTTAATCCACCAACAGTTGCTCCCAATATTTTATTCATTTCAGAAACAAGTGGTATCATAGAAACCAGTTTGTCACAAAGCTTACTGAGCCACTTAACAAGAAAAGCGCCAACCATAAATATTATAGCCGCTAAAACCAAACTAATGAATGCAACAATAGGTGGTTTTAATAAGCTGACCACCGATTCAGTAACAAATTCGATATTGTCGCTTATAAAAGCCTCAGATAATGACTCAGCAGTAACATTGTGTGAGGCTAATGAGCCTGACATGACTACAGGTAATCCATCAAAAAAATCATTAATAGCAGTTGTCAGCCCAGAATCTCCGGAATTTTCAAATATATTATTTACCCTATCGGCAATCGAATCCACAATAAATGCATTAAATATACAATCAGCTAAAAAATCGGCGATTTTTGAGCCAAGAATGATAATGGCTATTAACCCTAATAATTCAACAGTAGTTCGAACTAACCCGTTTTTTATGCCAAAATATATAAAAGTTACAACAATGCCGACAATGATTAAATCAAGTATAATTGACACCTACGCCACCACCATAAATTATTTATAGCTATTTAACTTCATGTCAGATATAACAGCAACTCCACCCTTGTAGGTTGCTATATAAACATACTCGTAAGCAACCTTATAGCTATCCTCTATAGTGCCATCATGTAAGTATTTATTAACTACGCCGTTATAGTAGCAATAAACATACTTTTTATCTGCCGCTACACGACTGATTTCACCATTAACCTCAAAAGAGCTTTTCTCTCTGCCATCACTGCCTAAAATAGAAACAGTGAATTTTCTCTCATCCCCACCGGGGTGATACACTGCTACCATGTTATTATGATTTTCGTTATTAAAAAACTCAAAATCATAGTAACTTCTTTCAACCTCATCAGTTCCATCCCACTTCATGGTGATAATAGAATCAACACCTGAGAAGGTAACGTGCTTTTTAGATGCAGATGATTTAACGAGCATTTTGCTTAAATACTCGTTTTGAGCAATCTTTTCGCCTGAAGAAACGTTAAACAATAAAATGGTTGAGCAATAATCTCCGTTTTTGCCATCAACCAAGCAAATTGCTAGTCGCTTTCCGTTATTTGAAAGCGCAACGCTACTTACCTGACCTGTTGCCGATGACCATCTAAAAATTGATTTGAAGCTTCGATTATAAACAGTAACAATTGCTGAATAATCATTATTGTCTGTTGCAACAGCAACATAACCATTATCGGCAATATCAGCAGTTAAAATCGACTCATTAAGC
>JAZRMJ010000226.1:0-11537 GCA_045647445.1 Acutalibacteraceae bacterium
ATGCCGAGGGTTACCCCGGCAAGCGTTATTATGGTGGTTGTCAGTGTGTTGATATAGTTGAGGATATCGCTCGTGACCGTGCAAAGCAGCTTTTTGGTGCCGAGCATGCCAACGTTCAGCCTCACTCAGGTGCTCAAGCTAACACTGCCGTTTACACTGCTCTTCTCCAGCCGGGCGATACCGTAATGGGCATGAACCTTGCTCACGGTGGTCACCTCACCCACGGCTCACCCGTTAACGTATCAGGCAAGCTTTATAATTTCGTTCCCTACGGCGTTAATGATGACGGCTTTATCGATTACGACGTTATGCGTTCTATCGCTTTAGAGTGCAAACCCAAGATGATTGTTGCAGGTGCTTCAGCATATCCTCGCACCATCCATTTCGACAAGATTGCTGCTATCGCTAAAGAGGTTGGCGCAATATTCATGGTCGATATGGCTCACATCGCAGGTCTTATCGCAGCAGGTCTTCATCCCAACCCCGTTGAATATGCCGATATCGTAACCACCACCACCCACAAGACCCTCCGTGGCCCCCGTGGCGGTATGATTCTTTGCACCGAGCAGTACGCTCAGGCAATCGACAAAGCAATATTCCCCGGCACCCAAGGTGGCCCCCTTATGCACACCATCGCCGCAAAGGCAGTTTGCTTTGGCGAAGCCTTGACCGACGACTTCAAAAACTACCAGAAGCGCATTGTTGATAACGCTCAGGCTCTCGCAGCATCCCTTAAGGCAAACAACGTTAACCTCGTTTCAGGTGGCACCGATAACCACCTCATGCTCGTTGACCTTCGTGACACCGGCGTTACCGGCAAAGAGCTTGAGCATCGCCTTGATGCAGTTAACATCACCTGCAACAAAAATGCTATTCCCAACGACCCCGAGAAGCCCTTTGTTACCAGTGGCGTTCGTCTTGGCACCCCTGCAGCTACCACCCGTGGTCTTGATACTGATGACTTTACTGCTATCGGTCAGTTTATCTCAAAGGCTATCTACGACTTCGATGCAAGCGCAGACGAAATTAAAGCCGGTGTTGCAGCAATCTGTGATAAGCACCCCCTTTATAAGTAATAACCTCAAACGAGCTAAGCAAAACTGCTTAGCTCGTTTTTTAGCGCAAAAACAGCGTTGTGATTTATCACAACGCTGTTTTTTGTTTATTAGTTTTCAGAGGAATTGTTCATTTCGGCAACACACTTTTTGCAAACGCTGTGCCCCTTGTATAGAATCATGTTGGGTTCAGACTCGTTGCAAAAGATGCATGACGGCTCATACTTTTTGAGTATGACGGTGTTGCCCTCGGTGAAAATCTCCATAGCGTCAACATCCTCTTCAATCTTCATAACTCTGCGAAGCTCTTTAGGGATAACTATGCGACCCAGACGGTCCATTTTTCTGACGATACCGGTTGATTTCATTGTGAAACCTCCTATTATTGGCTACTTTATAACTGCTATTATAATGTCAAAAAGTGTCAATGTCAAGGAAATATTAAGAAAAAATGTAATAATTTAACTGTTTATAATTCCTGCAAGAGCAGTGATTATCGTAATTATCACGTAGGATGACAGCAGCGTAGCGCAATTAATGAGGACTCCAAAGCCAAAAATCGGCATTAGAATGCAGAGGGCAACGCACATCATAGTCAGCACTATAGTTGCCACAGCAGCGACCTTAGCGCTACGATTAAGCTTGAAGGAAGCTATGTAGGCATCAACAAAGCCTTTGGCATCGGGAGCATAAAGAATGGAAGGCTCATTATCTGAGGGAGCCATATGCTCACTATAGATGCGAGATGCGTGAGCCGACATAACCTCAACCGAGCCTGTAGGCAGACCGTAGCTGTCACAAATCAGGTCGGCAGTCACGTTGGGGTCAACGGTGCGCACAAGCAGAGTAACGCCTGTGTTGATGAGTCGGCGCACTCTGTGAAGCATATCCTTATCAGCCGAGTAGCCGATGATGAACATAGCTGCAAGCTTATCATCAATAGCAAGATAGAGAGGGAAGTAGCCACCCTTTAGCACCTTGCGATCAACGTCAATCGGGGGCACGGGTATAGAGTGCGACTCCATTATCATGCGATTACCAAGCAAGGTCTTGCGTTCGTTAACCCAGCCTGTCAGACCCATACCATCCTCATAAATGACCGAATCAGCGCTCAGCATGCCAACACCGTTGGTCGATGCAATTTGTGTGAACATACCTGCGAGAGGGCTGTGACCCTCAAGGGTGAGAGAAGCAGCTGTCATAAATGCGTCATCGGGTGAAACATCCTCAAAGGTGCGAAATTTATAGAGGCTGACACCCTCGTCGCAAAACAGCTCGTCAGAATCAAGCACAACCACGTTGGCTTCGCTAATCTCTTCTGTAGCCTTGAAGCCACCAATCATTACTCGCTGATTAAGTAGCTTTTTGCAGCTTCGAGCCAGCATAACAGCCGAGGGGTAAAATGCCGCAATTTGAGCACCTGCGCAGGCAACTGAAGCGAGTGCAGTCACACCGTCGGTTAGTGAGCCCTCTTTAATAGCAGCACCAATGCAGGCGATAGCCGAAGCAATAACAATCACAGTCGAGAGCTTATCGCTTAGCTTTTCATAAAGATCGGCAGAGAGTGAGTTAGAAATAAAGCTCTTAAAATCAATGGTGGTTTTGCGACCGAATATAAGGCTTTCGCCAATCTTTTCGGGGTCGGCTATCGATGCCGAGGAGGGGGGAGCGATGAATGCACCGGCCTCTTTGGGCTCCTCATTGGCAATAAGCTCAAAGGCAGAGAGGGTGCGTTTGACGGTTATTCGCTTTGCTATGGTGCTAAAGAGCATCGAAACGGCAGCGACCGATGCAAACATAGAGGTGGCAGTGGTATCGCCAACACCCATAAAGGCTGCAACCACAGTTTGAAGTGTGGCGCAAACAAGAGCAAACGACGGAGCAAAATCGAGATCAGGCTTTAGCTTAAATATAGATATAAGCGACTGCAAGGTCGAAAGATTAACTATGGCAGTCAGCCCAAGCAGCACACCAACGCAAACAAAGTAGGGAGTTTGACCGAAGGGGAATAAATTCTCAACAAAGGTCACAAGTATCAGCAAAATTGCAAATATGGTGGTTAAAAGGCATCTGATGGTCAATTTGCGCTTGCGACGGGTCAAATCATGGGTAACCGATTGAGCATCCTCAACCGAATTGTATTCGTCGATCACAAAGTTTTGCTCATCCTGCTCATAAAGAGCGTCAATATCAATCGGCTTGTCGCCGATATCCTGCTCAATTATGGGAGCGTCAAACATTTTTGTGCCACCATCATCCTCTGCAATATCAGGCTTTTGGCTGATTATCGGCAAAACCGTGGTCGGTTGGTCATCAAGGCTATCAAACCCTGTCTCCAAAGCGGTAGCATCGAGGGTGAAGGAGTCAATCATCTCTTTTCTTGAATCGGCAACGTCAGAGAGGTCGGTCACTCTTTTAATCGGCATTATCGGCAGTTCATCGTTCTGCTCAATGACATGCTCAACCTTTTGAGGCTGATCGACCTTCGGTGTTGCTGCAACCGTTTTGCGGCTCAAAAACGCCATCATCTCAGTTGGGTCAGATTGACCTGCCTTGACCTCTTTGGGCTCACTCTCGATTGTCTTTGCGGTTTCAGTCTTTTTAGCCACAGCCTTTGTCGATATGGTGGCGGCACTAACCTTTTGAGGCTCGCTCGAGCCTTCCTTTTGTTGCATCTTTTGCATAATGCTCAATGCGGCACTCGAATATTCACCCTTATTAGAGAGGGCAGTAGACTGAGGCTTAGGCTGAGGTGGGTTATTAAATTTAAGCTGACTTGTAGCCTTTTTAGGCTCCTCAGTTTGCTTGTTCATTTTGATAATCTCGGTCGCCGTGAGTGGGTTAGACGACCCACTATGCGATGATGGGGTGGAGTCAACCCTTTGAGAGGGCACCTTAGCTTTAGAGGTGCGATCAACAGAGGGTCGCACGGGCTGGTTATCAAAGTTAAAATCAAGCTGATTGTTATCTTTCAATTTATACACTCCTCTGAAAAGTGATGGCAAGAGGCTATTTATCTTCCTGAGGCGATGGCATACATCAAAACGCCTGCTGCTACCGAAGCGTTAAGAGAGGTTATGTGGCCCTTCATAGGTAGTGAAACGATGATGTCGCACTTTTCTTTAACCAAACGGCTCACACCGTTACCCTCAGAGCCAATAACCAGAGCGGCTGCTCCTGAAAAATCCTGCTTGAGGTAGTTGGTGCCATCCATATCGGCAGCATAAACCCAAACACCTGCTTCTTTGAGTCGGTCAATAGCAGATGCGATGTTAGCAACCCTCGCAACAGGCATATATTCGATAGCGCCACAGGCTGATTTTGATACTGCAAAGTTGACTCCACAGCAACGGTTTTTAGAAATAACAACACCGTGAGCGCCACAGCATTCGGCAGTGCGTATTATAGCACCGAGGTTGTGAGGGTCTTCAATGCCATCGCATATTATAATGAAGGGGGCTTCGCCTTTGTTTGCGGCAGCCTCAAGCAAATCATCGACCGTGCAATATTCGGTCATGGCGGCAGAGGCTGCTACGCCCTGGTGGTTTGTGCTTGGGCAAAGAGCGTCGAGCTTTTCGCGTGCAACCTCTTTAATGGGCACACCCTTTTGAGCTGCTTTAGCGATAATAGCGCTAAGGCTACCCTCTCGCTTGCCTCTTTCTATAAGAATACGGTCAATGGGTCTGCCTGAGCGAAGCAACTCGCTGACGGCATTGCGACCTGCTATTATATTGTTATCTTGTTGTGATTTTGGTTTTCTTTGCTGCTCCATAATACTCCTAAAATGTATATGTATTTTTGATATGGCTATACACCATATATTGTAGCATACCTTGTCGAAAAAATAAACATCTGATTTATAGATTTTGTAAAAAATAAAATGCCAATGATATCCAAACCGGACAACATTGGCATTTAAATTTAAACTATTAGGGTTCCGTTAATCAGCTGTCGACTGTTTTCGCAAATCTCGTCGAATATTTCTTTGCCGAGTAGCTTTGCACCCTTAGAAGCAAATATATCCATATTCGGCTTGCGATAACGGTTGCCATGGCAGTCGGTGCCAACAACAAATCTGCAGTCGGTGTGATGCTTAATAAGCTTTTTGAGCTTTCTGCGATACCAAAAGTTTTCTAAAACCTCAGCATTAAATTGAATAGGATAGTTAAGCTCGGCCAGCTTATCTAAAAGGTCGCCCGAAAGAGCGTCAAAATAACGGTCAACGTGAGCAATTACGGGGATCACGTCGTATCTTGCGCTAATCTCATAAAGTGAATTAATCACCCACGGGCCAATATAGGCAGGGTCAAGCTCAATGAGCAAAAAGCGTGTGCCCTCATAGCAAAGCCTGTCAAGCCCTTCAAGCTGTGGCAGTTCGGTGCTTAGCGCAACCTCAGCACCAAGCTTAATATCGGGTAGCCCACCGACACCCTCAACAGCCGACATAATACGGTTGTATGAAAGATTTCTGCGAGCTAAAAAATCATTAACGTTATCGTTGTGGCGAAGCTTAAAGTGAGGGGTCACAGCGACCACGTTCACTCCCTGAGAGTGAAGAGCACGAAGCATTTTGACAGAGCTTTCTACGCTTTTAGCTCCATCGTCCATCTCAGGCAAAATATGAGTGTGCAAATCGGTAAACATACAGTCTCCTGCCTTAAAAAGCAAATTGTCAGGCGATTAATACTTATATTTGTAGTAATATTTGTATTTTCCGTAACGTCTGTAACGACTGTAGTGACTGCCTGGGTTAAAGTCAGCCTTGTTATAGATAAAGCCCAAGATTTTGGCTTCAGAAAACTCAAGGGTGTTGATGGTGCTTTCAATCTCAAAAGAGGTTGACTCATTCTGGCTGATGGTAATAATAAAGCCCGAAACAAGCTTTGACAAAGCCAGAGCATCACTAACTATTGAGCAGGGGGTGGTGTCGATAATAATGTAGTCATAATGGTTAGAAAGCAGCTCAAGAAGCTCCTTCATAACGTTAGATGAAAGCAACTCTGCAGGGTTTGGAGGGGTAGGGCCTGCAGTCATACAATCAAAGCCGTAGGGGGTTTTGATAATAACCTCGTCAACCATCTGGCTCATACCACTGAGGATGCTTGAAAGACCGTGGGTCTTTTGCAGACCTAAGTGGCGACGAATGGTGCCCTTTCTCATATCTGCGTCAATGAGCAAAACACGGTCAGATTGCTGAGCAATAATCTGGGCGAGGTTAACCGAGGTGGTGGTCTTGCCATCGCCCGAGATAGCGCTGGTAACAGCGATTATCTTGCAGCCTTGAACACCGGCCAAAGAGAAGCTGAGGTTGGCACGAGCTGCGCGATATGCTTCTTTAATGTAAAATGGTGATTTTTCGCTTAGAATGTTGCTTTTTTTCTGCGCGCTGCGCTCTTTTTTAAGCTTAGGCAGTCTTGGTTTTTTCATCGCCGTAACCCTCCTCTTGAATATTGTTAGCATAAAAGTCAGGTATAGTACCTAGCACAGGGTATTCGAAGCGCTCAGTAATGTCCTCAGGTGACTTAATGCGATCGTCAAACAGCTCTATGAGCAGGCATATTAAAACGGTCAAAACAGCAACAATTGCAAAGGCAACAACAGCTGCAACGGGTGCGCTGGGTGTTGAGGCGCCAAATCCATCTTTAGCAATTCTGTTAACGGGTGAAAGCTTACCGTGGTCTATAATGGTAGATATAAAGGCGGCAGTTTTTTCATCAACAGTTTTAGCAACGGCATAAGCGAGCTTCTTATCGGTTGATGAGCAACGGTAGCTTATAATCAAATGCTTTGTGCTGGTGGTGTAGGTGAGCATATTCTGCACAGCACCTCTTGAAACCTTGAGATTAAAATTATCTTCAACAGCTTTTGCAATATAGTCGGCATAGGCGTTGCTCTCAAGCACGGCAATATAGGTGGGTATAAGGGTTTTTGCAATATTGAGCTCGCTCATAACAGCGTTAGAGTTTTGATCCTGAGTGATATTGCCAAACGGGTCAACCAACATTGAACCGCTGTAATTATATTTAGTGTCGGCAGTAACCTTAACTCCTGCAAAAACAACGATAGCTGCAACTAAGCCAAGAATGATTATCAGTTTAAGCTTTGCCAGCACAAACTGAAAAAAATCAGTTAAAGTGATTTCTTTATTCACTTAAAAAACCTCCTTTGAATCTAACCATAATTATAAACATAAATTAATTTATATCACATCGAGTCGGCCGGTTCAAGTTGTAAAATGTAAACTTTTAAAATTCTCTGATTAAAGTGGTTGACGTGCATTTCCCGTCACGCCCAACAGAGAACAGGCAGCCCTCAAGCGAGCATTTGCCCTCAGCAGCAGTAAAGCGCACGGGTAGCCTATCCTTCATTTTGCGAATCGATAACTCAGGCTTGACCCCAAGCACCGAAAGATAAGGCCCCGTCATGCCGAGGTCGGTTATAAAGCCACACCCTGAGGGGAGCACCTGATTGTCAGAGGTTTGCACGTGGGTGTGGGTGCCAAAAAGAAGGCTAACGCGCGAATCAAGATAAAAGGCGAGTGCCTTTTTTTCTGCCGTCGCTTCAGCGTGAAAGTCAACTGCAATAATCGATGCGCCATCCTTCTTTGCTCTTTCGACCAATCGGTCGGCTGTAGCGAAGGGGCAGCTAAGTGGCTCCATAAAGGCGGTGCCAAGCAGATTGATGACCGCCATTTTAGTAAAACCAAAATCAACAACGCAGTAACCACTGCCGGGAGCAGCATCGGTGTAGTTAGCAGGCCTTAACACAAAAGGGTTATCCTCAAGCAAATGCCAGGCAGTGTTATGGCGAAAAACGTGGTTGCCGGTGGTAATCACGTCGGCACCTGCGTCAAATATCTGCTCGGCTGATTGACGGGATATGCCGTTGCCGTCAGCAGAGTTTTCACCGTTAACGATAACAGCGTCAGCCTTTAGCCTGCGCTTTAGCTCGGGCAGCCTTGACGAAAGATGGTCGCAGCCGGCAGAGCCGACCACATCACCTATGCATAAGATGTTCATGCCTTATCACTCTTGCGAATATATAGCACACCGAGGGTGTTAGGTCCACAATGGGCAGATATGGTGCAGCCTGCAGTTGAGGTTAGAATCTCATCAAACTTGCCGAGTGAAGCGATCTGATCAACTATAGCCTGAGCCATTTCGGGGTCGGTGCAGGTGTGGGTAACAAAAACGCGAGATGTGTCGATATCGTCAAAATCAGCGAAACGGTCGTTAACATAAGTTTTAAGCACGTCAGCCATCTTGCCGCGATATTTTTTGCCAACAGCCATTACACCGTCGGTAACCTCAATGCAGGGCTTGAGCTTTAGCACGTTAGCGCCAAGCATTGCTACGGTTGAGCAGCGACCGCCCTTGTGCAAATAAACGAGGGTATCGATAACAAAGGATGCATCAACCTTGGGTATAATCTTGTTAACCTCTTCAACAATCTCAGCAGCGCTAAGGCCCTGCTCAGCAAGCTCGCAGGCTTTAAGCACGACCAGAGCAACGCCGGTCGAAAGGTTTTTGCTGTCTACAACGTAAATTCCCTCAAGCTCCATAGCAGCGAGTCGAGCGAAGTTGTATGAGCCCGACATGCCCGAACTAATGGGAAAGTGGATTACCTCACTGCCATCGGCAGAAAGAGCTTTAAACAGCTCACCGTAAGCCTCAGTGTTGGGTGCAGAGGTTGTAGCAAGCTTGCCAGTGGTGCTTGTATACTCAAACAAATCGGTGGGCTTAACGTCGATACCGTCACGAAAGGTTTTATCGCCCATGATAAGAGGCATGGGGTTGATTTTTATATCATACTTTTCAATCAATTCAGCAGGAATGTCTGCAATACTGTCGCAACTGATAACAATTTTTCTTTCCATGAAATCAAACTACCTCCAAATTGTTAAACTGAATATGCTATATTACATAGTAATATATCTTATTTTATCACAAAAAGGTTTTCAATTCAACCACAAAAATACTAATTACCATAACTTTTAGCCATGCTCACAGCTCTGTCTCTCGCTTAGATGTGAAAAAACACCAAAAATCTGTATATTTTTCACAATACCCAACATTAAACATTCAAATTAAGAAAATAAATACAACAAATTAGCCAAAAAATGGCGCATAAATCGTCTATAATGTCACTTGAAAAAGAAAATTGAATATTGTATTATTATAATAGTCTAAACCATTTATGGAGGATTTACAAATGAAAAAACTAAGACCGGCCGACGCAACGGCTATGATAAAGGCAAAGCTGTCTCATAACTTTGGTGTTTTGCCTGAAAATGCGTCTGACGAAATATTTTACAAAGCCACGGTTATGGCTCTGCGCGATATAATGACCAATATAAGAGAAGATTTTGATTCTCGTTCAAGCGAGCAAAACAAAAAGCAGGTTTGCTATATGTGCATGGAGTTTTTGCTCGGTCGCTCACTCAAAAACACTCTTTATAATCTTGGTGTTGAGAACGCATTTCGCTCTGCTCTTTTAAAGTTGGGGGTCAACCTTGAGCGCCTTTATGACCTTGAGCCCGACGCAGGTCTGGGCAACGGTGGTCTAGGCCGCCTTGCAGCCTGCATTATGGATGGTCTTGCAACAGGCGAATACCCTGCAATGGGCTATTCTATAAAATACGAATTCGGTATTTTCCGTCAAAAGCTGGTCGATGGCTGGCAGACCGAAATGCCTGATTTTTGGCTCCCCGGTGGCGAGGTATGGTTTGAAAAGCGCACCGACCTTGCCGTAACCGTCAAGTTCGACGGCTACGTCGACGAGTGGTGGGATGAGCATGATTTTCACCATATCGAGCACCGTGATTCATCTGAGGTGCTTGCAATCCCCAGCGATATGATGATTGCCGGCAAGGATGGCAAGGCCGTCAGCGTGCTTCGCCTTTGGAACGCAAGCGCCCCCGGCTTCGATATGAAGCTGTTTAACGAGGGTAGCTATCTGCGCGCAGTTGAGCAAAACGCAATGGCAGAGGTCATCAGCAAGGTGCTCTATCCCTCTGATAACCATTCTGAGGGCAAATCACTTCGCCTTCGTCAGCAATACTTCCTCGTATCGGCATCAGTTCAAGATATTGTTCGCCGTCACCTTGAGAAACACGGCAATCTCGATTCATTGCCTGATCAGGTAACCATACATATCAACGATACCCATCCTGCTCTTTGCGTGCCCGAACTCATGCGCTTAATGCTTGATGAATGTGGCTACACTTGGGATAAAGCGTGGGATATCGTAACTCGCACCGTAGCCTACACAAACCACACCGTTATGGCTGAGGCTCTCGAGTGCTGGGGTGAGGATATGTTTCGTCATCGTCTGCCCCGTATCTATCAGATTACCCGAGAGATTGACCGTCGCTTCCGTCAGTCTGTAGTCGAAAAGACGGGTGACTGGGGTCTTGCCAATCGCACTGCCGTTATCGAGTCGGGCGTTGTTAAGATGGCTAACCTCTCTGTTGCCGCAGGCTACAAGGTTAACGGCGTTTCAAGACTTCATAGTGATATTCTTAAGGATTCTGTTTTCAGCGACTTCTATCGTATTATGCCCGAGAAGTTCACCAACGTCACTAACGGTATCGCTCACCGTCGCTGGCTCTGTCAGGCAAACCCCGAGCTGACCAAATTCCTCACCGAATTAATCGGTGACAGCTTTGTGCTCGATTTGCCACAAATTGCAAAGCTCAATGATTATAAGGATGACGCTGCCGTTCTCGCTCAGCTTCGCGAGATTAAGCAGGCAAACAAACAGCGTTTTGCAAATCATCTCAAAAAGTCAGGCTACGGCACATTTGATACTGAAAGCATGTTTGACGTTCAGGTTAAGCGCCTGCATGAGTATAAGCGTCAGCATCTTAATGCGCTCCATATTATCAGCGATTATCTGTTTATCAAAAACAACCCCAACGCACCCTTCACCCCCAAGACCTACATCTTTGGTGCAAAGGCTGCTTCGGGCTACTTTATGGCAAAGCAGATTATTCAGCTTATCTGCAAGCTCGGTCAAATGATTGATGCCGATCTACAGGTACGTGAGAAATTGCGCGTTGTTTACGTTGAAGATTATCGTGTTACCATGGCAGAGATTCTTATGCCTGCTGCTGATATCAGCGAGCAGATTTCTCTTGCAGGCACCGAAGCTTCAGGCACAGGCAACATGAAGCTCATGCTCAACGGCGCAATCACCCTCGGCACTGAGGATGGAGCCAATGTTGAAATTCATGAGGCTGTCGGTGATGATAACATCTTCATCTTCGGCATGCTCTCAAACGAGGTTGACCGACTCCGTGCTCAAGGCTACCGTCCCCGTGATTATTACGATAACAACCCTGCAATTCGTGAGGCAGTTGACTTTATGCGTCGCGATATCGGTGGCATAAACTTCAGCTCAATTGCCGATAATCTTATTAACAGCGATCACTATATGGTCTTGGCTGACTTTTCAGATTACTGCGCAGCACAGCAAAAGGCA